>DASVPT010000041.1:0-1533 GCA_036389535.1 Actinomycetota bacterium | reverse complement strand
CGGCCGGGATCCATCTTGACGACGAGGATGGGCTGGCCGCCGAGGCATCAACGATCGAGTTTTGGGTGCGGTCCGGACACCCCGATGAGCTCGCCATCGGAGACGCCGCGTCGCCGGCGGATCTCACCTCTCTCCACATCGAGGAGAACGTGTCGACGGTTTCCCGCCATCCCGCCGTCCGGCGCATCCTTCGCGATCGTCAGCGCACTCTCGGTGCACGAGGATCTGTCATGGAGGGCCGCGACATCGGGACGGTGGTGTTCCCCGACGCGGATGTGAAGGTGTTCCTGTCGGCCGCGCCCGACGTCCGGGCCGGCCGCCGGAGTCAGGAAGAGGGACGCGGCGAACCGGCGGCCCAGGCAGTGAGCTCGCGCGACGAGAAAGACGCGCGCACCAACCCCTTCGTGCCCGCCGATGACGCCTTCGTGGTCGACACCACGAATCTCTCTCCGGACCAGGTGTTCGACGAAGTGCTCGGCATCATCGAGTCACGAGAGCCGGGGCGCCGCCTGCCGGTCGAGCCGGCCGGCTGAACCGGAGATGGCTCACCCAAGAATCGCCGTGGTTGGGCGGCCGAATGTGGGCAAGTCGACGCTGGTGAATCGTCTCGCCGGGCGAAGAGAGACCATCGCGGAGCCGACACCCGGCGTGACACGGGACCGCGTGGAGGTCGGCGCCGATTGGGGCGGCCGCCACGTCGTTTTGGTCGACACCGGAGGATACATTCCGCGGCCGAGAGGGCTCGAGGAGAGCGTCGTGCGGCAGGCCAGGCGAGCCGCCGAGACGGCGGATCTCATCCTGTTCGTGGTGGACGCGACGACCGGAATCACCTCGGAGGACGAGGCCATGGCCGAGCTGCTTCGTCGGTCGCCGATTCCCGTTGTCGTCGTGGCCAACAAGGTCGATTCCGAAGCCCAGGAGTCGCTCGGAGCCGAGTTCTTCGGGCTCGGACTTGGAGAGCCGCTTGCCGTCTCCGCGCTGCACGGACGCGGCTCGGGCGAGCTGCTCGACCGCGTGATGGAGATCGTTCCGCCGGACGAAGGCGAAGAGCCTGGCGAACGCGAGACCCGCACCTGCATCGTTGGACGTCCGAACGTGGGGAAGTCGTCGCTGTTCAATCGCCTGGTTCAAGAGGAGCGAGCGGTCGTTCACGATCAGCCGGGGACGACGCGCGACACGGTCGACTCGATCGTCGAAGTTGACGGCCGGCCGCTCCGTTTCGTTGACACGGCCGGACTTCGCCGCGAGATCAAGACGAAGGGGATCGAGTACTACGGCCTCATTCGATCGCTGCGGGCGATTGACGCCGCCGACGTCGCGGTGCTCGTGGTCGATGCAAGCCAGGGCGTGACCAGCGAGGATCGCCGCATCGGAACCCAAGTCATGGAGGCCGGCCGCGGGGTCGTTGCGGTCCTGAACAAGTGGGACCTGCTGCCTTCTGAGGAGCGGGCCGACCGGTTCATCGAGCTGAAGGAGGCCCTCGGGCTGTTTCCGGGCACGCCGGTCCTTCGCACCTCCGCGGCCACCGGTCTC
>DASVPT010000040.1:0-5293 GCA_036389535.1 Actinomycetota bacterium | reverse complement strand
CCGGAACGTCTCCCGAGCCGATGCGCTCAGCCGTCATGTTGCGGGTCACCGTGCCTTCGACGACCTCTTCCAGTCCGGTCAGTGGGCCGCCGGGTTCGCGGGCGTTGCTAGACACGCGGATACCCTATCCGGGTGTCCTCGCCCGTTCGACCATCTTCGCGATGACCGGCGCCGCCGGAATGATGGCGCTCGTCCTCGGCGAAACGGCGGCGGGCGGGGCCGGCTTTCTGTTCCTCACGCCGCTGTGGTCGGAGGTCCGGCGGGGCCTGTTCTACCTGACCGGGGCGGTTGTTCTGGTGCTCGCAGCCGGAGCGGCCGGAGCCGCCACCGTGGCTTCGCGCGCCTCTTCCAGCTCCGCAGCCCGGATGGCCGTCATGCTCTCGATCGTGCTCGCCAGTGCCACGTTCGTGTGGTTGCTTCTGATGATCTTTCGGCTTCAGCTCGTGGCCCGGGCGGTTGGCATCGTCACGGTGCCGATTGGCCTGGCGGTGCTGTTCGCGTTCGCCCGAACCGGACGAGAGGGGCTGGCGTTGTCGTTCGTTCAACTCCTGGCGGGTGCCGCCTTCACCGGAGCGGTACTGGACGGGTTGCTCCTGGGGCACTGGTATCTGACGGACCGAAAGCTGACCCGCGGCCCGATCAACCGGATGGCGTGGCTGCTGATCGCTTCGGTGGCTCTCGAAGCAGCCGCCGTGATCGCGGGAGGGTTCGGCCCGAGCACCTCGGCGCGGCGCAGCACGGTCATCAATCCGCTTCTCACGATCGCGGGGAACTCCGCATGGATTGCCATCGGAATGGTGGCCTGCACCGCGCTGATCGCGGTGATGATCCGCCTGACGCTGCGCGGCCAGCGGCCAACCGCCGTGCAGTCCGCGACGGGATTCTTCTACCTCGCGGTCATCACGGCGTTCACGGCCGAGCTGGCTGCGAAGGTCGGGTTCCTGAGCTGACCGTCTCTTCCTCGATGTCGCCCGTCGCCCGGAACACATCGTGATCATCGCGCTCATGGTGGCCGGCGCCGCGGCCGTCACCGCGGCGTGGCGGCTGGTCCGAGCCCGAGTCGTATCGGTGTGGGTCGCCATGGGCACGGCGTCGGGCGTGGCCGGGCTCGCCGCCATCGCCACCGGAAGACTGTCTCTTTCCGCTCGGGTCGACTGGCGGTGGGCGCTCGGGGCGGGCGTCGCCGCGGGGCTCCTGCTCTACGCCGCGACCGCGGCCTTCGTGCTGATCGTGCGGCGATGGCATGTCTTCGATCGTCACGTCGCCGAGATCTACGACCAGCGGAAGGGCCTTTCGCTGTCCGCGGCGTTGATCCTCTCGGCGGGAATCACCTCTCCGGGCGAGGAACTCTTCTGGCGCGGTCTCTTCCAAGGGAGGCTGAGCGGAGCGATCGGTTCCGTGCTCGGCGCCCTGAGCGCGTGGGGCGCTTACGTGGTCGCCAACGCCGCCAGCGGGAGCCTCGCGATCTTCGCCGGCGCGGTGGTGTCGGGTGCGGTGTGGGGCGCCCTCGCTGCCTGGACCGGCGGCGTGCTTTCCAGCGTGGCGTGTCACGGCGTCTGGACGGCGCTCATGGTCGGCCTCCCTCCGGGCGGACCGAATCGCCGCCGAAGGCCCCCACGTGAGGAGCGAGCGTGACGTCCGAGATCCCTGTCTCCGCCCGAGAGTGCCTCGATTCGGCGGTCCTGTGCTACCTCTCCGTTCCGACCTCGAAGGGCCCACATCTCACGCCGGTCGTCTTCGTCTTCGATGGCGGCCGCCTGTGGCTCACCACGTCCAGGCGGTCACTCAAAGCACGCGCGTGGAAGCGCAATCGCCGGGTGGCAGGTTTGATCGAAGGTGGCGACCGAGCCGTGACGTTCCGCGGGTCGGTTCGGCTGTACGACGCGCTCGATCCGTTCTCCTGGCCGTCCGCCGCCCTCGGAGCTCCGCGACTGATGCGAGCCGCGGCGCGGTTCACATCAAAGAACGCCCGCTTCTTCGCCGGCTACGCGGTCGACGCGAGCAGAGTTCCCTTCGCCTGGTCACCGCCGGGACGTGTGTTCGCCGCGATTGAAATGGACGGCGGCCGGGTGCTCGATCAGTCGGCCGGCGCCGTGGTCGATGAATGGGGGAACTGGCCCGCCGACCTCGAATACGCGCCGTCCTATCCGGCCAGACAAAGAGGGCGCGCGGCCCGTCTCGCCCTTCCGTCGGACGTTCGAGACGCCGTCTCGAAGGCAAGAACTGGAGCCATCGCGCTGGAGGGACCACTGACGACCGTCCTGCCCGTTCGCGTTGCCGGCGCCCTCGATCGATCCGGCTCCGAGGCGACCCTGCCGCGGGCGTTCGCCGACCTCGCCTTCGCGGACGCAGAGTGTCGCGCGGCCATCACGGTCGGCCATGCGTCAACGTGGCGGGCCGCCGAGATGACCGGCATGCTCCTTCAGGGCCGGGGAACGGTGTATGCGATGAATTCGGTGAAGGAAGGAAAGGACGAGCTTCGCCGGCGACTGAGGACCACGGCGGGCTCGGTGGCGAGTAGCTCCGAGCTTGCGCTCGTCACTCTCGAGCCGAGTCGAGCCGTGTGGTGGAGTGGATGGACCGCGGGCACTGTCGAGGCCGGTACGGGAAAGGCCCGCAGACCGTGAGCGTCGTCGAGGTCTCCGCGGACATCGACGCCCCACCAGAGGCTGTGTGGAAGGTCGTCGCCGATCCGAGGAACCTGCCGCGGTGGAATCGACACATCATCTCGGTCGAGGATGTGCCCACGGACGGTCTACAACTTGGAAGTCATTACACGGCACACCTGGCGGTGATGGGTGTTCGCGGGAAGAGCCGAGCGACCGTGGTCGACCTCCGTCCTCCGGAATACGCGAAGATCCAGCTCACCGGCATCGTCGAGGCCACCGTCGAGACCTGGCTGGAGCCGCGGAACCGATCGAAGTCCCGACTCCGGCACCGAATCGTCTATCGCTTCCGGGGCGGACCTCTCGGCGAGGTCGCGGCGCGCGCCGTGAACGCGATGGGCGCGATGCGGCTTCTTCGAAAGGGAATCCAGGCCCAGAAGGAGCAGGCCGAGAACCGCTGATCACGGCCGCGGGTGACCGCCCGCGTAGGATTCGCGCCGCTAGGATTCGCCGTGGTCGCCGGGCTGATGTCCTTGACGGTGCAGCGTGACCTGCTTGCCGGGGCGCCCGATCAGGTAGCCGACGATGCCACCGAGGACGGCGCACCCGAACATCACCCAGATGAGACGGGGGCGTCTCTTGACGAAGACGAAGTTCACCGCCACGGCCTGCGAATTGGTGAGGATGAAGACGATGAGGATGATGGCGATCGCCAGCGCCACGAAGACCTTGATGACCCGGCCCTGTCGCGCCCTCTGGAGCTCCCGCAAATGGTCCTGATCCGAGCGCGGCGCCTCCAAGTCGCCGCTCGTCGAAGCCGGCTCGGAACCGTGATCCTCGTGCTCTCGATGCATCCGGCCGAGCGTACTCCATGAGGAGGCGCTGGTTTCCGGTCGTGGGCGGCGCCGCCGCTGCCGTGATCGCGGTGATTTCCGCCCGCGGCCGCGGGCAGGCCCTGGATCGAAGGGTGTACGGCCTGATCAACTCGAACGGAAGCCGGGCCGCGGATACGGCGTTCAAGACCGTGACGGAATTCGGATCGATATGGGCCGCGGGAGGGGCTGCCGTCGTCCTGTCGGCGCGCGGACGGCGGCGCGAGGGCGCCGACGCGTTTGGGGCCGCACTGGCGATGTGGGGACTGGGGCAAGTCCTGAAACGGTTGGTGGGGCGTCCACGGCCCTATGCCGCACTCGACGACTTCCGGCTCCTCATCGAGAAGCCCCGGGGGACCACCTGGCCGAGCAGTCACCCCGCAGTCTTCCTCGCGTTCACCACCGTGGCATCTCGCGACCTCGACATTCCGGTCGCCGCGAAGGCTGGAGTCCTGTGCTTCGCCGGAGTCGTGGGCCTATCGCGGATCTATCTCGGTGTGCACTATCCGGCCGACGTGGCGGGCGGGCTGCTTCTGGGGAGATCACTCGCCGACGTGTGGTCTGCGGTCGTTTCGCCCGCGGTCCTCGGGCGAGTCCCTCGCGTGGCGGCACCGGTACAGTAGTTCGCCGATGGACGCCCTCCTCGTCGTTGCCGCGGTCGGATGGAAGGTCCTCGACCGGTTCCGGTTGGGACCGCTGGCGATCTCGCCGCACGGTCTGGGAATCGCCATTGGTTTTCTGGCCGGGGCCTACGTCTTCTTGTATGAAGCCCGCAAGCGCGGCCTGGACGAGCAACGGGTCTCCAACGTGCCGTTTTGGGCCCTCATCGGAACGTTGATCGGCACGCGCCTCGGGTATGTGCTGACCCACCTTTCGGACTTCCACAGCCTTCTGGACGTCATCGCCGTGTGGCGTGGAGGGATCAGCCTCCTGGGCGGCATCGTCGGGGCCATCGCCGTCTGTTATCCGCTTCTACGCAGGAACGGCGTCCGGTTCCTGGTGGCCATGGACTCGGCCGCCATCGGGATCCCGCTCGGTGTCGTGATCGGGCGAATCGGCGATCTCATCATCGGCGATCATCTCGGGAAGCCCACTTCGTGGCTGCTTGCGTTTCGCTACCACGGAGGGGTCCTCTCCGGGTATCAGTGCGTGGCCGGAGAGTGCAGCACCGCACTCGCCGGGGGGAAGGCGCAGATCATCAGCTCGCAGGGAGCGCGCCTTCTGGGCCCCGATCAGAGCGTTCTGGCGGGCGGCCTCGGCGTCCACCAGACGGCGTTGTACGACTTGATCGCGACGATGGCCCTGATCGCGCTTCTGGATTTCATCAACCGCGTTCCCAGGCGAGTCGGTGTGCTCACCCTGACGTTTGCCACGTGGTACGCGACCGGCCGGATCCTTTCCGACTTCCTCCGAGTGGAGAACCGGTTCTTCGGCCTCACGGGGAGTCAGTGGACGAGCATCGCCGCCGTGGTGATCTCACTTGCCACGCTGGTGTGGTTCCGATTCCACCCGGACGAGCCAGAGCCATCAGATGCAGCCGAAGTCGAAGAGACGGAGCTTGCTGGCTAGCTTCTACGCGTACAACGCGGCGCGGTCGGCGTCAGGCTCGAGAACCAGATAGCTGACCAGCATCAAGAGCACCAAGCCGAACGGAACCAGCAGCCAGAGCTCGTCGGGAGCTCGCGGCGAGAGCGTTGTGGAGACCGGCATGACTTGTGAGGTGCTGCCGACCGCTCCCGAGATGTCGCTCTGGAGCTGCTTTCCAAAGCCGCTCATGTAGTAGACGGTCCGGTAGTCGGCCTGCGTGCCGTTCGG
>DASVPT010000039.1:0-2196 GCA_036389535.1 Actinomycetota bacterium | reverse complement strand
CAGCGAAACGAGTGGACCTCGATGGGACCTTGCGTTGGACCTGCTTCAGCGCGGCCAGGCCTTTTCGTTGGGCCGTGTGACGTTTCGTCGGATCGATGAGGCCACCGTTGAGGCAGCCGTGGCAAGCGCCTGGCGACAAGTAACGGAGGAGCGAGCTCGGGAGGCCTTGCACGAGGCAAGAACGTGGGTCGAGAACCTTCTTGCTTCCGATGAGCCCTTCCGTAGGACGGTCGGAGAATCATCGGTCGAATACGTTCTGGTCGATGACTACGACACCGGGAGCGTGGAGCTTTGCCGTCTCCTTGGGGACGAGGTTGTGGGCCTCAAGCCCCCGCTCGCATAACCTCTCAAAGGCCCACCCCGAGCCAGGCCAGGCGAGCATGCTCTCACTGGATATCGGCCCACGGGCCGAAACGCCAGGCGTTGTCTTTCATTCTGCTCGGCCCTCCGACACACCAACTACCGAAAACGATCAGGGAGCCAAACGTGTCCTTCTTCTTGGGGGCTGATCGATTCTTTCGGCAGCCGGACTCAGTTGGCCTCACCGACTCCATCTAAGGTGATCAAGTAGGTCGATCCCTGGAGGAGGAACGATGGCTATCGGCGGACCCGTTGAATCGATCCATCCAGCTCTGGTCCAGTACCACCAGGACCGGGCTCGTAGCCTTCAGAACCGCGCCGCCGATTCGATCACCAGGTTCGCCGGCTCGATGTGGTTTGTGTACGTCCACATCCTGTGGTTCACGGTGTGGATCGCGTTCAGGATCGAGCGCTATCCATTCGGACTTCTCACCATGATCGTCTCGCTGGAGGCGATCTTCCTTTCGACCTTCGTGATGATCTCCCAGAACCGCCAAGACGAGGCTCGGCGCGCACTAGCCGACCGCGAGTGGCACCTGGTGCAGACGGAGGAGCGGCAGAACGAGGAGCTGCTCGGTGTTTCGAATCAGATCCTCGAGCTCACGCGGGCAATTCACGAGCTCACGAAGGTGCACACAGCGGCGGGACCGGGGCCTTCGCCAAGCCAATAGCTGAAAGGCTTGCGTTACGGACGCCGACCCCGAAACACGACCATCGCCACGATCGCTACGAGCGCAACGGCTACAACCACGATGACTACTCCTATACCTACGGAAGCTCCAATCATTCTGCTGCTCCTCCACTTCGACAGTTACTTCGTTGGCCTTGCGGAATGCTAGCCGGTCGGCACGATCCGGGGTTGAGCCGCGGGCGACGACAGTGCGACCACCGCCCCCGGAGCTCTCAACCTTTTGGACGAGTTCCGAAATCCGCCATTTGGGGGCTTTCCATGCGCAGACGCGCTGATACCTTCGGTTGGGTGCGTGCGAAAGCCGCACCGAAAGACTCGGGTCCGGAGGAAAAGATGAGCAGGCGGGCGGGCGGCCTTCTGGAACCAACCGGCCTTCGCGCCGGCGATCACATCTGCTGGACGTACTCGTCCGACGAGGACCATCGCCGTGTGCTCACCGCCTTCGTGGCCGAGGGGCTCCAGGCCGGGGAGCGGGTCGCCTACTTCGCGCCTCGCGGGGGAGAACACCGCCTCATCGGCTATCTCGCCAGCGTGGGAGTTGACGTCGCGTCGCTGATCACCGAGGGCCGCTTGATCGTCGGTGGCGCGGAGGGCTCGTACTCGCCGAACGGCACGTTCGACGCCGACGCCAGCCTGCGGGGCTTTCGGTCGATGGCCGGTCAAGCGGTCTCGGATGGATACACGGGTCTCCGCGTCGCCGGTGAGAACGGGTGGATCCTTGCCGACCCGCGATACCACTTCCACTGGCCTTCGTACGAGGTTCGGGTCGATCGGATGATCTCCGAACTGCCACTCATCGGGATGTGCAGCTTCGACCTTCGGGAGTGCGGCGGCGAGATCATGACCCTCATGGATGCGGTCCATCCCCTCCAGCTCGGAGTTCCTGCCGGCGAAGCTATGTTCCACCTGCACGCCGACCGCAGCTCGGGCGTGGTCCTCGACGGTGAGCTCGACTTTGCGAACTCCGCGACGGTTCGCTCGCTGTTCGAAGCGCTCAGCCACGACGACCCTGTGCGCCGGATCGATCTGTCCGGGCTTTCCTTCGCCGACGTCAATGCCATGAAAGCCATCGCCGAGGGTGTGGGCGCGATGACGGCCGCGGGGGAGACCGTTCGAGTCGAGGGTGCACCGTCGTGGTTCACGCG
>DASVPT010000038.1:0-4613 GCA_036389535.1 Actinomycetota bacterium | reverse complement strand
CATGAAGGGTCAGGGCATTCAGGAGATGAAGCGGCTGCTGGGCGAGGGTCTCCTGACCAGCGAGGACCCACTGCACAAACGGCAACGCCGTCTGATTCAACCGATGTTTCACCACACGCGTATTCGCAGCTACGGCGACGTGATGGCCACCTACGCGGACCAGGTCGGCACCCGTTGGAGCGACGGACAGACGCTCGACCTCCATGACGAGATGATGAAGCTGACGCTTTCCATCGTCGGCAAGTGCCTCTTCGACACCCAGATTGGCGGCGAGATCGCAAACCGCGTCGGCGAAGCGCTCGCCGCGACGCTCGAGCTCTTCGGAAGTTTCAGAGCTTTCCGTTCACCGATCTGCTGATGCGCTTTCCGTTTCCCTTCCGAAAGCGATTCTTCGAGGCGAAGCAGGCCCTCGACTCGATCGTGCTCTCGATGATCGAGGAGCGGCGGCGAACCGGCGACCGGGGCGACCTCCTCTCCACCCTTCTGGCGGTGCGGGACGAAGACGACACCGGAGGAATGTCGGACGCGCAGGTCAAGGACGAGGCCATGACCATCTTGCTGGCGGGGCACGAGACCACGGCGAACGCGCTCACGTGGACGTGGTACCTCCTGTCGCAGCATCCCGAGGTTGAACGGAAGCTCCACGAAGAGATCGATTCGGTCCTCGGCGACCGGCCTCCCTCAGCCGACGACCTCCCGCAACTCCCGTTCGCGGAGCGGGTCCTCTCCGAAGCCCTCCGCCTCTACCCGCCCGCGTGGGTCCTTGGGAGGAAGGCGCTCGAGGATCATCAGGCGGACGGCTACGTCATCCCGCCGGACTCGCTGGTACTGATCAGCCCCTACGTCGTTCACCACGACGAGCGCTGGTTCCCCGACCCGTACGCCTTCGACCCGGACCGGTGGACCACCGAAGGGCCGAAAGCGCGTCCGAAGCACACGTTCTTTCCTTTCGGAGGAGGACAGCGACTGTGCATCGGCGAGTCCTTCGCCTGGATGGAGGGAGTCCTGGTCCTCGCCGCTCTCGCCGCGAAGTGGGAGCTGCGGCTGGAGCGCGGACATCCGGTCGGGCTTCAGCCCGCCGTGACGCTACGCCCGAGATACGGCATGCGCATGACGGTCCACCGGCGAACGCCGGTCTAGAGGCCGATCTCGGACGAGACCTCTTGCAGCCCCTCGATTCCGAGCCCGATAAATTCGTCCAGCGAGAGACCGAGATGCTCTTCCGCCTGGGCGATCTCATCCCGGTTGACGCCCGGCGCGAACGCTTTCTCCTTCAGCTTCTTCTTGATCGAAGAGACCTTCATTCCGGTCGCCCGTTCGGGCCGAACCAGCGCCGCGGCGACTAGCAGGCCGGCCACCGCGTCCGCCGCCACGATGGCTTTGGACATCCGGTCGCTCTGGTAGTCGGGATGGGCGTGGGCCAGGACGCCGTTCACCACGCGTTCGTCGACGCCCTGCTCCCGCAGCCATTCGGCGGCCAAGCGCGCGTGCCGGTCGGCGTCGTCGGCGGTCTGGTCCTGGTCCAGGTCGTGAAACAAGCCGGTGAGCGCCCAGAGATCGGCGTCCTCACCGAAGTGACGGCCGAGCCGGCGCATCACGCCCTCGACGCTCACCAGATGACGGTACGTCGTGTCCTTTTCGGTCTTCTGTTTGGCGAACGACCGGGCCTGTTCCAGATCCATGACCCCTCTTTCGTCGCGGAGGATCGATTGTAGATAGCCGGATGCGCGTGCCCCGCTCGTAGAATCGCAAACCAATGGCGATGGCGGGACTGAAGCGCGTCGTGCTGGGCCACGCCCTGCCCAGCCAGCAACTCGAGCATCAATTGCTCCCGAAGTTCCTGGCCTTGCCCGTCTTCTCCTCGGATCCCCTCTCCTCGGTCGCGTACGCCACGGAGGAGATGATGCTGGTCCTGGTGGCGGCGGGGGCAGGCGCGTTGTCGCTCAGGCTGCCCCTCGCCCTCGCAATCGCCACGCTCCTCGTGATCGTCATCACGTCGTACCGCCAGACGGTTCGGGCGTATCCCATGGGCGGGGGCTCCTACATCGTGGCCCGGGAGAACCTCGGGACCGGCGCAGGACTCACGGCCGCGGCGGCGATCCTCACCGACTACGTCCTGACCGTCGCCGTGAGCGTGACCGCTGGAACCATCGCCATCACCTCGGCATTTCCAACCCTGGCCCCGCACAAGGTCGGCGTCGCGGTCACGCTGGTCGTCCTGCTGACCCTGGCGAATCTCCGCGGCGTGAAGGAGGCGGGGAAGGTGTTCGCCTTCCCGACATACGGCTTCGTGGCCATGGTGTATCTCACGCTCGCCTGGGGGTTCATGCGCTGCCTCGGAGGTTGCCCTCAAGCCGAGACGGCGCGCGTGGCGTTGCAACCAGCTTCTGGCCTCACCCTGTTCCTGATCCTTCGGGCGTTCTCGTCCGGCGCGACCGCCCTGACCGGAGTCGAGGCCATCGCCGACGGCGTCCAGGCCTTCCGTCGTCCCCAGTCCAAGAACGCCGCGGCCACCCTGACGATCATGGGTGTCTTCGGCATCTCGATGTTTCTGGGCATCACCGTCATGAGCAGCCTGGTGGGGGTTCGTACCAACGAAGAGATCACCCTGCACAAGTCCGTCCTCGCGCAGATCGGTGAGACGGTGTGGGGTCGGGGATTCATGTTCTTCGCCCTCCAGGCCTTCACCGCCGGAATCCTGGTGCTGGCGGCGAACACCTCGTATCAGGACTTCCCGCGCCTCTCCGCGATCCTCGCTCGCGACCGCTTCATGCCGGCGCAATTTCGAAATCGCGGCGATCGGCTCGTGTTCTCCAACGGCGTCCTGGTTCTGGCCGTCCTCGCTTGCCTCCTCATCTGGGTATTCCACGCGAACCTCTCAGGGTTGATTCAGCTCTACGTCGTGGGCGTGTTCACCGCGTTCACGCTTTCTCAGGCCGGGATGGTGCGGCGGTGGCGCCGGCTGAAGGGTGAGAAGTGGCAGCGCAGCATGACGATCAACGCGATCGGAGCGGCGAGCACGGGCGTCGTTCTGGTCATCGTGACCATCACGAAGTTCAGCCACGGCGCGTGGATCGTCATCACCGCGATGCCGATCATCGTGGGGTTCTTCCTCCTGGTCCGCCGCCATTACGACGCGGTGGGGGCCCTGCTGAGAAACCGGCGTCTTTCGCCGCGACAGGACGCCCGCAACCGGTTCATCCTGTTGGTTCGCGACCTGGACCTCGCGACCACGGACGCGGTCTCGTACCTCCTCGCCCTTCGACCCGAGACGATCACCTCCCTGTACGTTGGGGCGCCGGAGCGGTACGAGGAGGTCGCGGCGGGATGGCGCTCTCTTGCTCCGCGACTCGGCCCGCTGGAGCGCCTCGAAGGCGGAGGGCGCGGGCTGCGATCGCTGCTGTCGTATTGCCGCAAGAGCCGGGAGGATTACGACTTCGTCACCGTTGTCGTCCCCGAGCTCGTCCAGACGCGATCGACGCTTTCGCTGCTCCGCCGTCGATCGACCTTCTGGCTCAAGGCGGCCCTTCTGTTCGAACCCGGCATGGTCGTGACGGATGTCCCGCTCCTTCCGCAGGAGCGTGAGGCCATCGAAGCCCGCGGCCTCCGGCCGGTTGAACCGGAACGCAGCGTGGTGCTCGTTCCGGTGTCGGCGGTCCACAACGCGACGGTCCGCGCCGTCAACTACGCGAAGTCGCTCAAGCCCTCGCTCCTGGAAGCGGTCTGCTTCGCATCCGAGCCGGCCGAGGTCCAACGGATCATCGACGAGTGGTACGAGTGGCGAATGGACGTGCAACTGTCCGTGGTCGACGCGCCGTTCAGAGAGCTCGGTCCCCCGTTGTTGGCTGAGATCAGGAAGCACACCGAGCGCGGAGACACCATCGTCACGGTGGTCCTGCCGGAATTCGTGGTGAAACGGTGGTGGGAGCACCTGCTTCACAACCAAACCGGCCTCTTCGTGAAGAAGCTGTTGCTCACCGAGCCGCACGTCGTTGTCACCAGCGTTCCCTACCATCTCCGATCGATGCCGCGGGCCGATGTCGAAGAAGCGCACGCGGAAACGGTTGGGTAGACCGGCCCGCGGCGTTACGCTGGCCGGATGCATGTCGTGATCGTTGGTTGCGGCCGGGTCGGCGCCGCCCTCACCGTCGAGCTCAGTCGAGCGGGTCACTCGGTCTCCGTGATCGACAAGCGCGGGGACGCCTTCGATCGCCTCCCTCCTGGGTTTCAGGCCAAGACGCTGGTCGGGACCGGATTCGACCGTGAGCTTCTGGAGGAAGCGGGGATTCGCGACGCCGAGGCCTTCGTCGCGGTGACGAATGGCGACAACTCGAACATCGTGGCGGCGAGGGTGGCCCGAGAGCACTTTCACATCGAGAAGGTCATCGCGCGGATCTACGACCCGAAACGGGCCGAAATCTACGAGCGGCTGAACATCCCCACCGTCGCCTCGGCCAGATGGGCGGCAGGGCAGATTCACTACCTTCTCTTCCACGGCCGCGAAGAGCTGAAGGAGACGTTCGCCGGGGGGACGCTGCTTCATCTGCAGCGAACCGTCGCCGATCATCTCGTCGGGCAAACGATTTCCTCGGTCGAGGAGGAGGGACAGGTCG
>DASVPT010000037.1:0-1907 GCA_036389535.1 Actinomycetota bacterium | reverse complement strand
CGGGCCATCTCCTTCGTGGTGAGAAGCCGGTGCATGGCGGCTCAGCCCCGGACGGGCAGTCTGGCGAAGGCGGGCGCAGTCGCTGGCTTTTTGTGCAACATCTGCCGTCTTTTTAGGCGAAAGATACGGCCAAGCTCGGGTTTGTGCGTGGATGGCCGCAGGGCTTGATGCTAAGAGCGGCACCGTACAAGGCAGAAGGCCGCTGGGCCATGAAGAAGAACGCGGGCAGGCGATGAAGAAGATCGAAGCCATCATCAAGCCGTTCAAGCTCGACGAGGTGAAGGAGGCGCTGCAGGAGGTGGGGCTGCAGGGCATCACGGTGATCGAGGCCAAGGGCTTCGGGCGCCAGAAGGGCCACACCGAGCTCTACCGCGGCGCCGAGTACGTGGTCGACTTCCTGCCGAAGGTGAAGCTCGAGATCGTGCTCGCCGACGACCGCGTCGACGGCGCGGTCGACGCCATCCGCAAGGCCGCCCAGACCGGGCGCATCGGCGATGGCAAGATTTTTGTATCGAGCGTCGAGGAAGCGATCCGCATCCGCACCGGCGAGACCGGATCCGACGCGATCTGACCGACAGATCAATCGCTTACGGGGGCGGCCGTGTGGCCGCGCCCGAAAAAAGTTCACGGGCAGAAGAGGACCGACCCAAAATGCAGAACGCGAAAGACGTGCTCAAGGCGATCAAGGACAACGACGTCAGGTACGTCGACTTCCGCTTCACCGATCCCCGGGGCAAGTGGCAGCACGTCACCTTCGACGTGTCGATCATCGACGAGGACACCTTCGCCGACGGCGTCATGTTCGACGGCTCGTCGATCGCCGGCTGGAAGGCGATCAACGAATCCGACATGACCCTGATGCCGGACCCGGTGACGGCCTGCATGGACCCGTTCTTCTCGGCCCCGACGATGTCGATCGTCTGCGACATCCTCGAGCCCGCGACCGGCGAGCCCTACAGCCGCGACCCGCGCGGCATGGCGAAGAAGGCCGAGGCGTACCTCAAGTCGACCGGCGTCGGCGACACCGTCTTCGTCGGCCCCGAGGCCGAGTTCTTCGTCTTCGACGACGTGCGCTTCATGGCCGACCCCTACAACACCGGCTTCCAGCTCGACTCGTCCGAGCTGCCGACGAACGGCGACACCGACTACGAGGGCGGCAACCTCGGCCATCGGGTGCAGACCAAGGCCGGCTACTTCCCGGTGCCGCCGCAGGACTCGGCGCAGGACATGCGCGGCGAGATGCTGGCCGCCATGGCCGCCATGGGCGTCAAGGTCGAGAAGCACCACCACGAGGTGGCCTCGGCGCAGCACGAGCTCGGCATGAAGTTCGACACCATGACGCTCATGGCCGACCACCTGCAGATCTACAAGTACTGCATCCACAACGTCGCTCAATCTTATGGCAAGACGGCGACTTTCATGCCGAAGCCGGTCTACGGCGACAACGGCTCGGGGATGCACGTCCACCAGTCGATCTGGAACGGCGGCAAGCCGGTGTTCGCCGGCAACAAGTACGCCGACCTCTCCCAGGAGTGCCTGTGGTACATCGGCGGCATCATCAAGCACGCGAAGGCGCTCAACGCCTTCACCAATCCGTCGACGAACTCCTACAAGCGCCTCGTGCCGGGCTACGAGGCGCCGGTGCTCCTCGCCTACTCGGCCCGCAACCGCTCGGCCTCGTGCCGCATCCCGTGGACCACGAACCCGAAGGCGAAGCGCGTCGAGGTCCGCTTCCCCGACCCGACCGCGAACCCCTACCTCGCCTTCGCGGCGATGCTGATGGCCGGCCTCGACGGCATCACCAACAAGATCGACCCCGGCCAGGCCATGGACAAGGACCTCTACGACCTGCCGCCGCGGGAGCTGAAGAAGATCCCGACGGTCTGCGGCTCGCTCCGCGAGGCCCT
>DASVPT010000036.1:0-3852 GCA_036389535.1 Actinomycetota bacterium | reverse complement strand
TGGGGATACCTGTACTGGATTGTCGGTGAGCACGCCGTTGCCCTGACGCCGCTGGCGTACGCGACTGGTTCGGCGGCCAGCCTCATCGTCTTCGCCCGAACCAGGAGTCTCGCGTTCCTCCGAACGGCGCAGCAGCTCCTGATTTTGGTGTTGCCCGCGCTCGGGACCGTGATGCTCGGCGGGCTCGACGAATCCAGCGGCGTGGTTCTGTGGTCCCTCTTCGCTCCGCTTGGAGCGGTGGCGTTCGATCGTCCGCGGCGTGCCTGGCCGTGGTTCGGAGCCTTCGTCGCCACCGTCCTGTTGGTGCTTCCTCTCTCTGAAGCTGTTCGACCGAATGGCGCCGACCTGCCGAACCTCTTCCTCCGGACCTTCGACGTCCTCAACGTGGTCGTGGTTTCGTCCGTGGCCATGCTGCTGTTAGTGACGTTCGCCCGAGGGCGTGACACTGCCCAGGCCCGCGTCGAGTCGCTGCTGCTCAACGTCCTCCCATCCGAGATCGCCCAGCGGCTCCAGTCCGATCCGAACTCGATCGCCGACAACTTCGACCAGGCGAGCATCCTCTTCGCCGACGTCGTCGACTTCACGCCGCTCGCCAGCCGGCTCGACGCCCGCGAGGTGGTATCGCTCCTCGATCGGCTGTTCACGAGCTTCGACGAGCTGGTCGATCGCTACGGGGTCGAGAAGATCAAGACCATCGGCGACTGCTACATGGTCGCGGCCGGCGTGCCGAAGGAGCGGCCGGACCACGCGCAAGTGCTCGCGAGGCTCGCGCTGGAGATGCGCGACTGCGCGAAGCAATTCCTCCGCGACGGCGATGGCGACGCTGTACAGCTGCGAATCGGCATCAGCTCCGGGCCGGTCGTCGCCGGCGTCATCGGGCGCCGCCGCTTCCTGTACGACCTGTGGGGCGACACCGTGAACATGGCGAGCCGCATGGAGACGCACGGAACGCCGGACGAGATTCAGATCACCCGCACGACCTGCGAGCTTCTGAGGAACGATTTCGTCACCGAGTCGATCGGGCTCGTGGACGTGAAGGGCAAGGGCAAGACCGAGGTCTGGCGGCTCATCGGCCCCCGCCGCCCCATCGGGGACGGAGAGCAGTCCCGGCCCTAGCTCGTTGGCATCGGGCTCATCAGCTGGAAGTAGTTGTCGTCCGGGTCGGCGAATGTGGCGATAAACATCTCGGTCTGCTCGCCTGGCGCGTACGGCTCCTGCACCACCGTGGCTCCCGCGGCCTTGAGTCGATCGAACTCGCCCTTCACGTCGGTCGTCTCGATATTCCAGATCACTCGCCCGGGGTGCGCACTCTTCCCCTTGACCTGGTCGTGCGCCCCGACCGCCACCCAACCATTCCCGAATTGCCAGGTGCTGTAGGCGTCATCTTCCTGAACCGGCGGCCCGAAGAGCGTGGTGTAGTACTCCGCGAGGCGCTTGGGGTCCTCTGACCCGATGAGGATGCCGCTGATGTTCATGTCAGCCTCCTTCTCTCGACGCCGATCTGACTACGCTACCTCGACCGAGCTCTCAGGGGGAATGCGATGAGGAAGCTGATCGTGAACACGTTCCTGACGCTGGACGGCGTGATGCAGGCGCCCGGCGGACCGGAGGAAGATCCGACGGACGACTTCGCGTACGGCGGGTGGTCGGTCAATTACTGGGACGACCAGATGGGCCAGAAGGTCGGCGAGATCATGGGCAAGCCGTTCGATCTCCTTCTGGGACGCAAGACCTACGAGATCTTCGCCTCGTACTGGCCGAAGGCCACCGACCAGCCGGGTGCCAAGCCGCTCAACGACGCGACGAAGTACGTTGCCTCGCGCACCCTGAAGTCACTCGAGTGGCAACCCTCCGCCCTGCTCGAGGGCGACGTCGTGGCAGCCGTTCGCGCACTGAAGGAAGGTGACGGACCCGAGCTGCAGGTTCATGGCAGCGGCAATTTCCTCCAGACGCTGCTGGGCGCGGGCCTCGTCGACCAGTTTTACGTGTGGACGTTTCCGGTCGTCGTCGGATCGGGGAAGCGGCTCTTCGAGAACGGCCTACCACCAGGCGCCTTCAAGCTGGTCGACAGCGTGACGTCGACGACCGGCGTGATGATCGGGACGTACGAGCCCGCAGGCGAACTCATAACCGGTTCGTTCTAACTCGAAGGATCCGTCGGCCTCGCGGCAAGCGGTCGTTCTTCGGATTACGACGCGAAGGTGTTGCAGGCGTCGGAATCGCCGCCGTCGAATCCCCGCCGGAACCAGCCGACGCGCTGCTCTGAAGAACCGTGGGTCCAGGTTTCGGGGTTGGTCGTTCCGGTCGCCTGCTTCTGAATTCTGTCGTCGCCGACCGCCGCGGCGGCATGGAGCCCTTCCTCCAGATCGCCGCGTTCGAGGATTCGCCGCTCGTACGTGGTGTGGCCCCACACGCCCGCGAGGCAGTCGGCCTGGAGCTCGAGCTTGATCGAGAGCTGGTTCGCTTGATCCTGGTCCTGCTGGCTCGCTTCCTGGACTCGTTGGCTGATCCCGAGGAGCTGTTGAACGTGGTGCCCCATCTCGTGCGCGATGACGTAGGCCTGGGCGAAGTCGCCTGGCGCGCCGAACCGGCGACTCAGCTCGCGAAAGAACCCGAGATCCAGGTAAACCGTTTGGTCCGCGGGGCAGTAGAACGGCCCCACGTCCGAGGTGGCGCTCCCGCATCCGGTGTTGGTCGCCTCGGTGAACAGGACGAGCTCAGCGGCTCGGTACGGGCGGCCCGCGCTGCGGAACTGCTCCTGCCACGTCGACTGGACGTCGTCCAGGACGAACGAGACGAAGTCGACGAGCTTGGCGTCGGGGTCGGGCGCGCCAGGAACGGAGTCCGAACCGGCTGGCGCTCCCGGCGCGTTCGGCAGACCGTTGATCCCGGGGATCTCGACCCCGCCGCTGCCGTTGAGGCGGCCTCCCAGGAAAAGCGCAACGACGAGTACGAGAATGCCGGGCAGTCCGGCCTTGAGTGGAAGCGACATGCCGCCGAAGCCGGCGCCTTGTCCGCGTTCGTCTCGAAGGTGGGCGCTTCGCCCGCGCCTACGCCACCTCACGGTGAATCAATGTTCCCGCTCAGCTCAGCGCGGAAACGGCTCAGCTACCGGTCACCGTGAAGGCGGCGCTCATGCCTCGCTTGTAATGGTCGTTTATGTTGCAGAGCAGAACGTACTTGCCCGGCTTCGTCAGTTGAGCTTCGACCTTCCGGGGCGCGCTCGACACCCCATTCGCGACGACCAGCTCGATTCCCTCATGGAACGTGTCGGCCTGCACGTCCTTCAGTGGAAGCTTGTCGTGCGGGAAATCCGTGCGCAAGACGGCGAACGCATGAAAGCCACTCTTCACCTTGATGTCGAACGTCACGTTCCCCGGTGGCACAGACGTGGGGTTCGGCGTCACCGAATAGTTCAGCAGGACGATGCTCACGGTGCTGTTGCTCGTCCCTTGGGCTGTCGGCGTGGGAACGGTCGACGCATCCTCGGCGCCACCGCCACAGGAGACGGCGATCACGCTTGCGGCGAAGACGAACGCAACACTTCGTGGACTCATGTTGGGTGGCAAGCTAAGGCGCGGAATGGAAGCGGTCAAGGGGGTGACCGCCGAGGGCGTTCGGCGCCTTCGGGCCATTCGATGCCTTCCCACGGGTCGTAGTCGACCTCCAGTGGTTCCTGTTCCGGACGCTTCTCCTCCGGCACGTGTTGCAGGTTGATCCTGATGCGGGTCCACGTGGTGCTTCTCCCTCGCATCGAATCCACCAAGACGTCCGGCGGCTCCAGGAACTTCACAACGGCCTTGTGACGCTTCTTCACCGCTCCAGCCCTTCACGCGCTTCCGCTTCGGTTGC
>DASVPT010000035.1:0-15860 GCA_036389535.1 Actinomycetota bacterium | reverse complement strand
GTGCGGGGCTCTCCACCTTCCAGCAGCATCGTCACGGGGCCGTCGTTCACCAGCTCCACTTCCATGTGCTTCTGAAACGCGCCGCGCCGAACGGTTGCCCCGAGCACCTCGAGCGCGACGCAGAACTGCTCGACCCGCTCTCGAGCGACGTCCGGAGATGCCGCCGCGTCCCAGGACGGCCGCCGCCCGCGGCGGACGTCGCCGTACAGGGTGAACTGGGGAACCACCAGGATCTCGCCGCCCGTTTCGGCAACGGAGCGGTTCATCTTGCCGTCGCCGTCCTCGAAGATCCGGAGGTTGTGAACCTTCCCGGCCAGCCATTCGATCTCGGCGTCGCCGGGGTCGGAATCCTCCCTCCCCACTCCGGCCAGGATCAGGAGCCCGGGACCGATCTCCGCGACCGTGCCTCCTCCAACTCGAACCGCGGCTCGTGAGACTCGCTGAAGGACCAGGCGCACGCCCGGCTCAGCCCGGCAGCACCCGATACGCGTCGAACACCCCGTCCACGCGTCTCGCCGCGGACAGGATGCTCGAAAGATGGGTGATGTCGGCCAGCTC
This sequence comes from Actinomycetota bacterium, assembly GCA_036389535.1. GTDB lineage: Bacteria > Actinomycetota > UBA4738 > UBA4738 > UBA4738 > JALYGK01. The sequence continues at coordinate 15,302 of DASVPT010000035.1, read as the reverse complement.
GAAGGTGAACCGCAGGACGGCGATTCGGTCCTTCCCCACGTTCGACGATGCCGAGATGATGTTGACGCGCTGATCGCTCATCACGGTCGCCACATCTCGAAGCAGCTTCTGGCGATCGAGCGCCTCGACCTGAATGGAGACGGCGAAGTTGGTGGCCACGCCGGCCCGCCACGTCACGTCGATGAAGCGATCGGACTCGCGGCTCAGGCTCTTCACGTTGGGGCAATCCGTGCGGTGGACCGACACCCCCTGACCCCGCGTGATGAAGCCGCAGATCTCGTCGCCCGGAACCGGCGTGCAGCAGCGCGCCAGCTTGACCCAGACGTCGCTTCGCCCCTCCACGAGGACCGATGCCGGCTCCTTTCGAAGCTCCACCGGCCGGGCCGCCGGGATCTCCTCGGCCTCCTCCTCCGCGTCCGCCGAGACCAGACGGTCCAACCGCGACACGATGGATTGCGGAGACACGTGCCCCTCTCCGATCGCCACATACAGCGAGTCCACGTCCGGGTACTTCAGATCGGTTGCCACCTGCGACATGAGCTCGTCCGAGGACAGCCGAACTACCGGCAGGGAGTGCCTTCGAAGCGTCCGCTGGAGCAGGTCACGACCGGTCTCCAGCGCGTCCTCGCGCCGCTCGCGAGAGAACCATTGCCGGATCTTGTTCCTCGCCCGAGGGGACTTGACGATCCCGAGCCAGTCGCGGGAGGGCGCGGCCTCGGCTGCCTTCGACGTCACGACCTCGACGGTGTCCCCGGTCTGCAGCTCGTAGTCCAGCGGGACCAGCCGCCCGTTCACCCGGGCGCCGGCGCATCGGTGTCCCACTTCGGTGTGAATGGCGTACGCGAAGTCGATGGGGGTGGCGCCCGCCGGCAGGTCCACGACGTCGCCCTTCGGCGTGAAGACGAAGACACGGCCGACGTACAGATCGACCTTGAGACCCTCCATGAACTCTTTGGGGTCGGCCATCTCCTGCTGCCACTCGAGCATTCGCGACAGCCAGTCGGTGTCGGCCTTCTCGTCGCCCGGGCGCTTCGCCGCGCGGTCCTTGTAGCGCCAGTGCGCGGCGATCCCGTACTCGGCCGTGCGATGCATCTTGTGCGTTCGAATCTGCACCTCGAGCGGCCGTCCCTCCGGCCCGATCACCGTGGTGTGCAGCGACTGATACATGTTGAACTTGGGCATCGCGATGTAGTCCTTGAACCGACCGGGGACCGGTTTCCACAGAGCGTGCAGCGCCCCCAGCGCCGCGTAGCAGTCGCGAAGGGAGTCGACCAGAACCCGGATGCCGATCAGGTCGTAGATCTCGTTGAACTCCTTGCCCCGCAGCACCATCTTTTCGTAGACGGAATAGAGGTGCTTCGGTCGCCCAACCACCTCGGCCTTGATCTTCATCTCCCGGAGCTTCGCGCCGAGCTGGCCGGAGACCCGTTCCACGTATTCCTGCAGCTCGCCTTCCCGCCGCTCGACCAGGTTCTTGATCTCGTCGAACCGCCCCGGATACAGCGTCTTGAACGCGAGGTCCTCGAGCTCCCACTTGATCCTGTGGACGCCCATCCGGTGGGCCAGCGGCGAATAGATCTCCAGCGTTTCGTTGGCGATGCCCTCCTGCTTGTGGCGAGGCAGCGCCCACAGCGTTCGCATGTTGTGGAGCCGGTCGGCGAGCTTGATGAGGAGGACCCGGATGTCCCGGGCCATGGCGATGATCATCTTGCGGGCGTTCTCGGCTTGCTCCTGTTCGCGAGAGCGGAACTTGATGGCCTCGAGCTTCGTCAGGCCATCGACGAGCTCCGCCACCCGCTCGCCGAACTCGTCCCGAACGTCCTCCAAGGTGCAGTCGGTGTCCTCGACGACGTCGTGGAGCAACGCGACCTGGAGGGTCGTGGCGTCCATCCCGAGCTCTGCGAGGACGGTGGCGACGGCCACCGGATGGGAGATGAAATCCTCACCGGAGAGGCGCTTCTGCCCACGATGCGCGTGTTCTGCGTAGCTGTAGGCCCGGTGGAGATCTTTGAGGTCAACCTTCGAATTCGTCCCTTTGACCACTTTGGCCAGGCCGTCGAACAGATCCGACTCTCCGTTCTCGGACGGCCTGAAGGGAAGGCGGGAGAGCAGCCCGCCTTTACGCTCGGACTTCGTGGCCTCCTGCTGATCCAATGGCGGTTCCTCGACTTACAGCCATTTAACCACGCACGCAGTCGCATCCTTCCCGGCGCGAAGGATCTGCGGTTGTGGGAAGCGAGGAGTCAGTACGCGATCAGTGAGAAGAAGTCGTAGTTCGAAAGGGCATCTCGCCCGTTCAGGAACGTGAGCTCGATCAGGCAGGCGATTCCCATGACCTTGCCACCGAGGCGCTCGACCAGCTCCGCGGTGGCGCGGGCCGTTCCGCCGGTGGCCAGCACGTCATCGACGATGAGCACCCGCTCCCCCGGCCTGATGCTGTCCCTGTGGACTTCCAACACCGCCGTGCCGTATTCGAGCGCGTACTCTTCGCGCTCGGCGTCCCACGGCAGCTTTCCTTCCTTGCGGACGGGAACGAATCCCGCGCCGAAGTGGTAGGCCACCGGCGAGGCCAGGATGAACCCGCGAGCTTCGATCCCCACCACCTTGTCGATGTTGCCCCGTCCGTAGTGCACCACGATGAGGTCGATCACCGACGAAAACGCGTTCTCGTCGGCGAGCAGCGGCGTGATGTCCTTGAACATGATTCCCTTTTGCGGGAAATCAGGGACGTCGCGAATGAGCTCCTTGGCCCGCTCGATCGTGTGGTTTTGCACCTGCCCCGGCCTCCCGGTGTTGTTACCGACGGCGACGCTTTGGCTTGCCCTGGCTCTTCGACTTCTTCTTCTTTGCGCCGCTCGCCGCCCGGGGTCGCGACTGGGGGCTTTCGGCGGCCCGGCCGGAGCTCGCAGTCGTTCGTCCTGAGCGCCCCGACACCGCCGCGGCGGGTTCGAGCTCTCGGTCCGTTTCCGCCTCGTCCTCGCGAACACCTCGGGACGCCGGCACGGCGCGAAGCCCAGGCCGGCCCTGCCGGGCCATCGCACGCGCCCGGATCTGTCGGTACCTGGGCTCGCGTTCCTTCAGCACCGCAAGCAGCGGCGCGGCGAGGAAGATCGACGAGTACGCGCCGGTGGCGAGCCCGATGAACAGCGCGAAGGCGAAGTCCTTCAGGGTTTGGCCGCCGAAGAGCAGCAGCGACCCGATGGGCAGAAGCACCACCAGCGACGTGTTGACCGACCGCATGAACACCTGATTGAGCGACATGTTCACGACGTTCGAGTACCCCTCGCGCGCAATCAGCGCCGTGGACTCGGTGTTCTCCTTGATCTTGTCGTAGATCACCACGGTGTCGTAGAGCGAGTACCCCAGGATGGTGAGGATGGCGATGACCGTTTCCGGCGTGACCTCGCGGCCGACCAACGCGTAGATCCCGGCGGTGATGATGAGGTCGTGGAAGAGCGCGGCCAAACCCCCCATCGCCATCTTCCATTCGAACCGTGCGGTGATGTAGAGCGTGACGAGAATGAGGAAGATCACGAGTCCCTGAAGCGCCTTCCGCGAGATCGTGCCTCCCCAGGTCGGTCCCACGTCCTGCTCGTTGATCTCGTTGATCGAGATTCCGGCGGTCTTCGCCACTTCCCCGCGAAGCTGGTCGGCCCGGAGGGTGGGCGTGCCCGCGCGTTGCTCTGAGCCAAGCTCCGTGAGGCTTTCGGTTCTGATGCTGATCTCGTTTTCCCCGAGGATCTCGACTTCGGCTTCCTGAAGGCCGTACTTCCCCATGACTCGCTGGTAGTCCCCAACGCTTGCCCCGCTCCGGTTCTGGAACTGAAGGAGCGAGCCGCCAGTGAACGCGATCGAGTAGTTCAGGTGACGGACCAGGAGCCCCACCAACGACAGCGCGATGAAGAATCCGGAGAGGAGAAACCACCAGCGCCGTCTGCCGACGAGGTTCAGCTCGGGGACGACGTGCCCCCGAAACGTCTCGACGAAGTGTCGGAACTTCATCGCTCTCCCCCCGCGACCGCAACGGGTTCGGCCGCGATGCCGCTTCGAAGCCCCATGCCGCGAAGGCTGGTGAGGAACGGGTTTCGGGCGATGAGAAAGACCGTTGGCCGCTTGAAGAAGTAAACGACGAACAGGTCGAGCGCCGTGGAGATGCCAAGGGTCAGGGCGAAGCCTCGAACGGAGCCCACCGCCAGCAGGTAGAGGACGGCCGCCGCGATGATGGTGACGAAGTCGGCGGCGAGGATGGTGCGCCACGCCCTGTTGAACGCGGGTACCACGGCGGCTCGAAGCGATTTCCCGTGGCGAACCTCGTCCTTGAGCCGCTCGTAGAACACGATGTACGAGTCGGCGGTGACGCCGATGGAAACGATGATGCCCGCCACGCCGGCCAGGGTGAGCGCGTAGCCGACGGTTCGCCCCATCAACGACACGAGACCGAGAACCAGCACGGCCCAGATCATCATCCCGAACCACGTCACCACGCCCAGCAGGCGGTAGTACGCGGCCAGATAGAGCATCAGTGCGATCAGGCCGGCGATTCCGGCGATGAGACCCTGACGCAGGGATTCCTTCCCGAGCAGAGGGCTCACGGTGCGAACTTCCTGACGGGCCAGCTCCACCGGAAGAGCACCCGAGCTCAGCACGACTGCGAGGTTCTTGGCCTCGGCTTCGGTGAAGTTACCGGTGATCTCGCCCTCACCGCCGGTGATGGCCCCCTGAACGGTCGGCGCCGACTGAACCACGTTGTCCAGCACGATGGCGAGCTGTTTCCCGATGAGCCGCTTGGTGGCGTCGCCAAACTTCTTTCCGCCCGCCTTGTTCAGCGTGAACACCACCCGCCATCCGGGGTTGGTGACGTTCTGGTTCGTCGCCGCAGAGGCGAACTGCGCCGTCGCCCGTGCGAGATCGGCGCCGGTGATCTCGATCTTCCCGAGCTTGTACTTCGCGTCCTGACCGGGCGTGAAGGTGCCGTCGCCGTTGGCGTCGTCGTAGGTAAGGAGCTGGGCCGCTGTGGCCGGGACTTCCTTGAACTTCTTGTTCTGGCGAACGGGGTCACCGGGCCCGATGACGCCTCTGGTGAACGTGAAGTAGTCGGGGCTGTTCGGCTGCGGGCTCTCCTCCACCGCACGCTCTTCGAGCCGCGCCGTGGTCCCGATGATCTGCAACACGCGCTGAACGCTCTGGGCCTTGGCCCGGGCCTGTGCCGCAGCCAGGGTCGGGACGCAGCCGAGGCTTCGACCACTCGCGTCCTGGACGCAGTATTGCGCGCCGCTCTTCGTGACCTTCCCCTGGCCGCCGAGCCCGGGGAGCTGGACCTGGATGAGGTTGTCTCCCAGGAGCGAGATGTCCGGCTCGGCGACACCGAGGGCATCGACTCGCTCGCGGATGCGGTCGAGCGCCTTCTCCATGACGTCGCGTTGGGTGTTGGGCGGCCCGGCCAGAACGACCGATATGCCGCCCGTGAGGTCGAGCCCGAGGAGCGGCCGAATCGACGTCACGAACCCAAAGATCACCGCGGCGACCAGCGCGCCCACGACGACGACCGACGTGACGAGCCGACCTCCGCCTCTCATTCGGCTCCCATCGAACGCGCGGAAGACGGAGTCATGACGGACTCCCGGCCTCGCGCTCTTCTTCCTCGTCTTCAGCGCGGCCCTCGTCGTCCTCGTCGTAGGCCTCGTCTTCGATGGCCTCGACCCTCCGGGCGATGGCGCTGCGGACGAACTCGAGGTTGACGCCGGGCGCGACTTCGAGCGTCACACGATCGTCGTCGATCTGCTGAATGATTCCGAAGATCCCACCGATGGTCATGACCTCGTCACCGACCTCGAGGCTCTGGATCAGCGATCGCTGCTGACGCGTCCGGCGCTGCTGCGGGCGTATGAGAAGGAAGTAGAAGAACGCTCCCATCAGGACCAGAAGCAGCAGGGGCGTCACGCCGCTTCCTCCCGACGGAGCAGCTCGCTGAGCCAGCAGAGAGCCGATTGTTCCGAGCACCATGACCTCCTATCAGAGCGGGGCCTTTTTGGGGGTCAGGGCTCACGGCCCCGCGAAAAAAACGGCGGCCTGCGGCCGCCGAGCGATCCGTGGACGATTCTAGGGTCGCCCCACTTGGTTCGCAACGTGCTCCCCTTATGCGGTGGAAACCGCTATCAGAACAGCCCGGCTTCCCGCGACTCCGGCATCCCGAGATGCTGATACGCCGCTGTGGTGGCGATGCGACCTCGCGGCGTCCGCTTCAAAAAGCCAAGCTGGAGGAGATACGGCTCGTAGACGTCCTCGATCGTCTCCGTCTCTTCCCCCACGGCGGCCGCCAGGGTCGACAGTCCCACCGGGCCGCCCTGGAACTTGGTGACCAGCGCGGTGAGGATGGAAACGTCGAGCTTGTCCAGGCCGCGGTCGTCGACCTCGAACAGCGCCAGTGCCAGCCTGGCGGCGTCATTCGTGACCCGCCCGTCCCCCCGAACTTCGGCATAGTCGCGAACCCTACGTAACAGCCGGTTGGCGATGCGAGGCGTTCCTCGCGATCGGCGGGCGATCTCTTCGGCGCCCTCGGGTTCGATGTGCACGCCGAGGATGCCGGCGGATCGAACCACCACCTGGACGAGGTCGTGATCGGAGTAGTAGTCGAGGCGGGGCGAGAATCCGAACCGCTCGCGGAGTGGAAGGGTGACCAAACCCGGACGGGTGGTCGCCGCCACGAGCGTGAACTTCGGAAGGTCCAGCCGGATGCTCCGCGCCGAGGGGCCCTTCCCGATGATGACGTCGAGCTTGAAGTCCTCCAGCGCCGGATAGAGGATCTCCTCCACGGGCCGCGGCATGCGGTGCACCTCGTCGACGAACAGGACGTCACCCTCCTCCAGGTTCGTCAGGATCGCGGCGAGATCGCCCGCCCGCTCCAGCGCCGGACCGGACGTGGGCCGGAAACCCACGGCGAGCTCGTTCGCGAGAATTCCGGCGAGGGTTGTCTTGCCCAGGCCGGGTGGGCCCGACAGCAACACGTGGTCGAGCGCCTCGCGACGCGCCATCGCGCTGTCGACGAGTAGCTGGAGCTGCTCCTTGACCCTGCCCTGCCCGACGAACTCCGAAAGCCACCTGGGGCGAAGGCTTGCGTCGAGGTCGTGTTCGTCTTCCGCCGGCTCCCCGGCGACGATGCGCACGTCGTCCACCTGCTCGGCCGGCTTCATCGACCGACGCTCCGCAGCGCTTCGCGAAGGAGATCCTCGACGGGACGCTCGCCGTTCGGTTGAAGCGCGGCAAGCGCCTCCTGCGCTTCTTGCCCGGACAGCCCGAGCGCCATGAGGGCCTCCCTGACCTCCGCCACGGGACCCGTCACGATCTCGCCCGCCCCTCCGATCTTGTCCTTCAGGTCGAGGATCACCCTGCCGGCCACCTTCTTTCCGACGCCGGGGACCAGCGTCAGCGCCGCCGTGTCACCCGAGCTCACCGCCCGCCGCAGCGCCTCAGGGCTGAGCACCGAGAGGATCGCCAGCGCCACCTTCGGTCCGACGCCGGTCACAGTCACGAGATGGTCGAACAGTCTTCGCTCCTCCGATGAGGAGAACCCGTAGAGAACGATCTGGTCGTCGCGGATCTGGAGGCGAGTGAAGAGGCGACTGGTCCGCCCGACGGCGGGAAGCCTTCCCATGGCCGGAGCCGGAACCAGGAGCTCGTATCCCACACCGCCGACGTTCATGACCACTCGGTCGCCGCCCTTTTCGACGACCTTGCCTTCCAGGAGGGAGATCATCGAACCGCTCCGGCACGAGTTCCACGAGTCCGCGCGTGGTGCAGGTGACACACGGCAGTCGCCACCGCGTCGGCCGCGTCGGGCTCATCGGGAACACCCTGCACGCCGATCACGCGAATGAGCGCCCGACGTACCGCATCTTTGGTGGCGTTCCCCACACCCGTCACCGCCATCTTCACCTGGAGCGGGGCGTACTCCTCGACCGGCAATCCGGCCTCCGCGGCCGCCAGCATGGCCACCCCCGTCGCTCGAGCGACGTGCATCGCGCTCTGACGATTCTGGCCCCACATCACGGACTCCAGGGCCATCACCTGTGGCCGGTGCACCACGATGGCATCACAGAGCGTCCGGTACAGATAGCGGAGCCGTTCGGCGCCGCTGGTTGATGCCTGGGTTCGAACGGTTTGGGCCCACTTCACGCTCTGGCGCCGTCCGGATTCCTCGACGACGGCGACGCCGACGGCCGCGGTCCCGGGGTCGATGCCAAGCACGGATAGCTCGAACATGTGTTCAGCAGCCTAAGACCCCACCCCTTCCACTTCAATTACACAGCTGTAATTTACTGAAGCACGGCAGGCCACCGCCATGACATTCGTCACAAAACGATCAGATGAGGGTCAGCCCGTCGGCCAGGACCTCTTCCGGGATCTCGAAGTTCGAATAGACGTTCTGCACGTCCTCGAGGTCCTCGAGCGCTTCGATCAGCCGCAGCACCGACTCCGCGCGGTCACTGGCGACCGGTACTTCGGTGCCGGACAGCATGGTGAGCTCGGCGGAGACGAACTGGACCCCGGCCTCCTCCAACGCTTTCCGCACCGAGACCAGAGCCTCGGGAGGGGTGACTACCTCCCAGTGCTCGCCGGAGTCACGAAGGTCTTCAGCTCCCGCCTCCAGGATGATCTCCAGCAGCCGGTCCTCCTCGGGAGCGAGCCCTTTCTCCACCACGATGAGGCCCTTTCGATGGAACATCCATGCCACGCTGCCGGGGTCCCCCAACGTGCCGCCCATGCGGCTGAAGGCGTGGCGTACCTCCTGTCCCGTCCGGTTGCGGTTGTCGGTCATGGCCTCGACGAGGACCGCCACTCCCCCGGGCCCGTAGCCCTCGTACGTAACGTCCTGGTATTGCGCGGCGCCGGTCTCCCCGGCGGCGCGTTTGATCGCTCGCTCGATGTTGTCGACCGGGACCGAATAGTCCCGGGCCTTCTGCACCGCGGACGCGAGCGTCATGTTCCCCTCGACATTCGCCCCGCCTTCTCGAGCCGCCACCTCGATGGCCCGGAGGAGCTTGGAGAACATCCTGCCGCGCTTCTCGTCAGTGGCGGACTTCTTCCTTTTTATTTGTGTCCATTTGGAATGGCCTGACATGGGCGCTCCTGGGGTTATCGAGCGAGATCGAGCAACCGTTGATGAAGTCGAGGATCGCCGGCCATCTCGGGGTGAAAGCTCGCCGCCAACAGGTTCTCCTGCTGGATCACGACCGGCGTCCCTTCGTGCGCTGCAAGAACCTCGACGCCAGGGCCGACCTCTTCCACCACCGGCGCCCTGATGAACACGGCTCGGACCGGACCAACGCCACGCACGTCGATGTCGGTCTCGAACGAATCCACCTGGCGCCCGTACGCGTTTCGGCGCACGTGGACGTCGAGCAGCGAGAGCAGCGGCTCTCCTCCCTCCACGCGCTTCGCCATCACGATCATTCCGGCGCACGTTCCGAACATCGGCACGCCGTCGTTCGCCCGCTGGCGAAGGGGCCCGATCAGCTCATACCGCGTGGCGAGCTTCCCGATCGTGGTCGATTCGCCCCCCGGAATGGCCAGGCAATCGACGGAGGCCAGGTCTTCAGGCGTTCGCACCAACACCGGGGTGGCGCCGCACTCGGCGAACATGTGGGCGTGCTCCCTGAAGTCGCCCTGCAACGCGAGAACGCCAGCCTTCATCTCGGAGTCATGATAGCCAGCGACTCCGTCACGCCGGTCGTGTCAGCGCCCGCCCTTGTCTCAGGTGCCAGAACCACACGGGGCCGGATACGAGAAGGACGATCCCGCCATTCACCAGCAGGCGAACGTCGTCCCGGCTCGACGGAAAGCAGCCTCCGTCGGCCACCCCGCAGCGCGGAACGACCAGCTCCACCAGGGCGTTGAGCGATAGGGCGAGCCCGGTTAGGACGAAGCCCAAAGAGAGCGCCGCGACGAGATGGAAGTACAGCGACCGACCCCAAAACACTTCGCGATGCGGTCGCTCCTCGCGCCGGCGAGCCTCGCGAAGGTGCCACCACAGGCACGCCACGCCGATGAGCACAAACGTCAGGCCGTGCAGCATGCCGGCGATGGCCTCATCCGAGGAGGTGAAGTCGCCGGGAAGGATGAGGTCGCGCAGGGACAGAAGACCGGCGATCGCCCCGCCGAGCAGGAAACCGACCCCAATCAGCGCGGCCAGATAGTAGTAAAGCTGGCCGATCACGAAGGCCGCTCGCCCGTGCGCTTTCGGCGGTTCAGCCGAGGCGGGCGACGGTTCCAGCCCTACCAACCTCGCGTCTGGAGGAGCTCTTCCTCGGGCATCGTGGCGATGTCGAGGCCGCGCATCGGATCACCGAGTCCGCGCGACACCTTCGCCAGAATGTCCGGGTCCTGGTAGTACGTCGTCGCCTCCACGATGGCGCGGGCGCGCGGCGCCGGGTCCTCCGACTTGAAGATGCCCGATCCGACGAAGTTGCCGTCGGCACCCAGCTGCATCATCAGCGCGGCGTCGGCGGGAGTGGCGATGCCGCCGGCGGCGAAGTTCACGACCGGCAGCTTTCCGGTGGCGGCAACCTGACGGATCAACTCGAGCGGCGCCCCGATCTCCTTCGCCCCATGCACCAGCTCGTCGCCCCGCAGGCCGTTGAGGTGCCGCATCTGGCCCGTGATCTTGCGCATGTGCCGCACCGCCTCGACGACATTGCCGGTCCCTGCCTCGCCCTTGGTTCGAATCATCGCCGCACCTTCGGAGATCCTCCGCAGCGCCTCGCCCAAATCGCGGGCGCCGCACACGAATGGCACGGTGAAGTCCCACTTGTCGATGTGATGCTCTTCGTCGGCGGGGGTGAGGACCTCGCTCTCGTCGATGTAGTCGACGCCCATCGACTGGAGGACCTGCGCCTCGACGAAGTGCCCGATTCGGACCTTCGCCATCACTGGGATGGAGACGGCTTCCATGATCTCGGTGACCTTGACCGGGTCGGCCATCCGCGCCACGCCGCCCTCGGCCCGGATGTCGGCGGGGACCCGCTCCAGCGCCATGACGGCGGAAGCACCCGCGTCCTCGGCGATCTTGGCCTGGTCGGCGGTGGTGACGTCCATGATGACGCCGCCCTTCAGCATCTCGGCCAGACCGGTCTTGACCCGCAGCGTCCCCGTTTCGTTCTGCATGGCGCCCTCCCGAATGCCCCGCAGGGCCTCAACTCACGCTCTCGCCCAGTCTACTCGGCGCCCCTCTCCCGCTACCCTGTGACCACCATGCGCATCTTCTCCGGAATCCAGCCGACGGGCCGCAAGCATCTGGGGAACTACCTCGGCGCCATCCGCCATTACGTCGCCGGCCAGGACCGGGGTGACGCCATCTACTGCATCGTCGACCTTCACGCCATCAGCGTGGCGTACGACCCCGCGGATCTCCGGCAGCGCTTGTACGACACCACCGCCATCTTGCTGGCGGCCGGTCTCGATCCCGAGCGGTGCATCCTCTTTCGACAGTCCGATGTAAAGGAACACACCGAGCTGTGTTGGCTGCTCTCGAGCGTGACCTCCTACGGCGAGCTCTCACGCATGACGCAGTTCAAAGAGAAGTCGGCGCAACAGAAGGACTTCGTCTCGGCCGCGCTGTTCATCTATCCGATCCTTCAGGCGGCGGACATCCTCGCGTACTGCACGGATGAAGTCCCGGTCGGAGACGACCAGCGGCAGCATCTCGAGCTCGCCAGGAACGTGGCCGAGCGATTCAACGCGCGGTACGGAGAGACCCTGGTCCTCCCCTCGCACCGCATCCCTCAAGTCGGTGCGCGGATCATGGACCTCCAATCTCCGGAGAAGAAGATGTCGACGACCGGTGGCACCGACGGAGGAACGATCTACGTCCTGGAGGATCCCGCGGCTATCGAGAAGAAGTTCATGGGCGCGGTGACCGATTCGGGGGCCGAAATCCGACGTGGTCCCGACAAGGCCGGCATCAGCAACCTCATCGAGATCCTGGCGTCGGTTCGCGACATCACACCGGAGGCGGTCGAGCGGGAGTTCGACGGCTTCAAGTACTCCGACTTCAAGCGGGCTGTCGGGTCGGCGGTGGTCGAGTACTTGCGTCCGGTCCGCGAGCGGTTCGAGGAGCTTCGTCCGCGTGAAGACCAGCTGGAGGAGATCCTCGCGGTCGGGGCGGAAAGAGCGAGGGCCATCGCAGCGCCCACAGTGGCGCAGGTGCGGGATCGAATGGGCTTCGGGTCGTCCGCCACGCGCGGAGGCGGATAACCGAGTTTCCGATCGTCGCTACTTGTACAGCACGGTCACGGTCGAGGGAACGAGCTCGACCCACGTGTTCCCGGGCAGAAGGTGGACCTCCTTGCCCGTTCGGTCGTAGAACTTGGTCAGGTCGCCGACCGTTCGCCGCCGCCACGTCCCGATGGTCATGTGACCGCCTCGCAGGATGTAGGCCTTGCCGGTTCCGATCGAGATCGCTTCGGGTGAGGGGTTGCCCGCCGCGTCCTTGATCTTGGTCTGGACCAGCTTCACCACCTGCACCACGACGTTCGTCGACGCCACCTGCTTGCCGTCCGAATACGTGTGCGGAACGTCGCCGTGGGATCTCAGGTAGGCCTTCCGCGTGGCGCTCCATTTCCAAAAAACGTCCGAGAACCCGGAAAACGGAACGTGGAGCGTGGTGACCCGGCGTCCGGTCGGGTTCTGCGCCGAATAGGCGAAGATCGCGTTCGGGACGCCGGTCTCCCCTTTGGCCGCCGCGTACAGATCCTTCGTGCTGCTGTACAGGTTGTGTGGCGCGGGCTTGTTCGGGTCGCGGTGATACGCCGATGCGGCCTCCTTGACGTTGTAATTCACGTCGACGATCTGCGCCTTCTTGATTCGATCGAACACCGCCCGGACGCCGCCGGCGAACGCGAACAGCGGCCGCCCGTACTGCGCCAAGACGTCCACGTCGGTGAAGCGGGCGCTTCGAATCGGCTCGATACGCGAGGCGTCGCGGCACTGGTAGATGACGATGAAGCGGGTGATGCCGCCCTCCACCGGCTCCTCGTAGATGATGTCCGCGAATGACAGTCCTGTCTGTGGCCTGACCTCAGGCAGGTTCTCCACCTTCACGGCCAGCGCCGGCCGGTCCGGAACCGACCCGCCGGGTGGCTTGATGCCCAGAAGCGGGCAGATCGCCGGAGGTTCAACGCGCTGCTGCCCGGGAGGACCGCTGTCCTTCGAGCATGCCGCGAGCAGCGCGAGGGCGGTCAGCGTGGCGGCGGCGAGGCGCGCGCGAGTCGTGAACCTCATGTCCGGTGGGCCTCCTTGGAGAACGGCGTCGTGCGAAAGGTTAACGACGCGATGCGCCGACCTGTGGGAGGCGCAACAAAGAAATCACTACATCTCCTCGAGGATTCGGATGCGATCCTCGATCGGCGGATGCGTTGAGAAGAGCGACTCGAACCAGTGGTGGCCCTCACCCGGCGTCCGCGACGGTTGGTTCAGCCACAAGTGCGCGGTGGCGTTGTTCGTCACGCGCATCGGTGTCTTGTCCGCCGCGATCTTGCGCAGCGCCGCGGCCAGGCCGGGCGGATACCGCGTGAGCATGGCTCCTTCGGCATCAGCCAGATATTCACGCCGCCGAGACACCGACAGCTTGATGATCTGGGCGAAGAACGGCGTGACGACCGCCAGGACCAGGCCCACCAGGGCAAGGACGGCGAACCCGCTCTCGCCGTCAGCGCCGCGCCGCCCCCCACGGCCGCCGCCCCACCAGAACCACCGCAGCATGAACTCCGCGATCAACACCACCGACCCGACCAGCGTGGCCACGATGGTCCCGACCAGGATGTCCCGGTCCTTGACATGAGACATCTCGTGGCCGATGACTCCCTCCAGCTCGATCCGGTTCATGGTGTCGAGGAGGCCTTGGGTCACCGCGATGGATGAATGCGCGGGATCGCGGCCGGTCGCGAAGGCGTTCGGTGCCCGCTCCGGAATGACGTAGACCTCAGGCTTCGGCAGCCCTGCGGCGAGCGCCAATCCTTCCACGATGTTGTGCAGCCGCGGCTGCTCGTCATGCGTGACCTTGCGAGCCCGCGACGCCGCGAGGACCAGTCGGTCGCCGTAGCGGTAGGACGAGTACGACATCCCCGCCGCGATGAGCAGCGCAATGACGAGGCCCACGATGCCGATGCCCATCAGCCGCCCGAACAGATAGCCGAGACCGGCGGCGAAGATCAGCGCGCCGATGATCAGGAACACGGTTCGCCGCTTGTTGCGGGCGATCTCCTCGTACAAGGCTGCCTACAGGTCGACCCGAACGGGACCTCGCGCCGCCGGCTCTTCGATCTCGAAGAACTCCCTGGGCTCGAAGTGTCCGGCGGAGGCGACCAGCCTCGACGGGAAACTGGCGATGAGCGTGTTCAGGCTGGCGACCTGATCGTTGTAGAACTGCCGTGCAAACGCGATCTTCGACTCCGTCCCGACCAGCTCTTCCTGAAGGGCCAGGAAGTTCTGATTCGCTCGGAGCTCCGGATAGTTCTCCGCGACGGCCAACAGTTGTCGAAGCCCTTGCGTCACTCGGTTCTCGGCGTCGGCCTGGTCGCGAACGCCGGAGGCGGCCTGCGCCTGAGAGCGCGCCCGGGTGACCTCTTCGAACACTTCGCGTTCGTGCGCCGCGTAGCCCTGAACGGTTTCGACGAGGTTCGGGATGAGGTCGTATCGGCGCCGAAGCTGGACGTCGATCTGCGACCACGCGTTGTCCGTGCGGACCCTCAACCGAACCAGCCGGTTGTACGTGAACACGGCGTACAGAAGAACCAGGGCGACCAGTCCAACGACAATCCAGACCAGCAACATGATCCGATCTTAGGCTTCGCTTACTCCACCAGGAGCAGCAGCGCCATCACGGCGAACCCGCCGACCATCGCCACGAACTGGATTATGGAGGTCCCCGCATCCGTTTCTCGGTGCAGCTCGGGGATCAGATCGGCCCCCGCGATGTAGATGAACCCTCCGGCGGTCATGGCAAGGAGGGGCCGGGCCAGGCCGGCGACTGCGTCGGCCAGCAGCAGGGTGATCAGACCGCCGGCCACCGCGGTGAGACCCGAGAGGAAGTTGAGCTGAAGGGCACGCTTCGGCTTCAACCCGGCATGGATGAGAACGCCGAAGTCGCCGAACTCCTGCGGGATCTCGTGCAGCGCCACGGCGAGGGTGGTGGTCACGCCGAGCGGCACGTTCACCAGAAACGCCCCCGCGATGATCGCCCCGTCCACGAAGTTGTGGACCCCGTCACCGATCAGATTGCTGATGGCGACCGGATGGATGGGATTTTC
>DASVPT010000034.1:0-1651 GCA_036389535.1 Actinomycetota bacterium | reverse complement strand
AGCCCCGCATGCGTCTCCGGGTTTTTGATTCGGTCTCGGGCATCTGGGGGTATACTACCGACGAGTAACCTACTGACAGGTAACTTGGCGAGCGTTCGGCTTCGTCCATTTTGCCCCATCGCGGGCGGACCTAGCCGAGGGCCGGGATTCGGACCCAGGAGGGCCTGAGCACATGGACTTTCAACTTTCGGAAGAGCACCTGACCCAACAGAAGTGGGTCCGCGACTTCGCGGAGAAGGAGATTCGGCCCGTCGCCGCCGAATACGACGAAACCGAGGATTTTCCGTGGCCGGTCGTGAAGAAGGCGGCGGAGATCGGCCTGTACTCGCCCGAGTTCTACATGGAGGCGGCCAACGACCAGACCGGCCTCATGCTCCCGATCGCCATGGAGGCCACGGCGTGGGGCTGCGCCGGCATTGGATTGGGCATCTGGGGTTCTGGCCTGCCGCTTTCGACGCTCGCTTACACCGGGACCCCGGACCAGCTGGTCAAGTGGGCTCCCGAGGTGTTCGGCACGCCGGATGAACCGAAGCTCGGGGCGCTCTGTGTCACGGAGCCGGGCGCCGGCTCAGACGTGTCCGCGCTTCGGACCACCGCGAAGCGAGACGGCGACGAGTGGGTCCTCAACGGACAGAAGATCTTCATCACGAACGGTGGTATCGCCAACGTCCACATCGTCGTGGCCACGGTCGACCCGACGCTCGGGCACCGCGGTCAAGCCGCCTTCATCGTCGGTCCCGAAACGCCCGGACTTCGGCAGGGCAAGAAGGAGAAGAAGCTGGGCATTCGGGCCTCGCACACCGCAGAGGTCCTCCTGGAGGACTGCCGCATCCCGCTGGAGAACGTCTTGGGCGGCGTCGACAAGCTCGAGGCGAAGTTGGACCGAGCCCGCTCGAAGGAAGTGACGCGCGGCTCCGCGGCTCTGAAGACGTTCGAGATCACCCGTCCCTCTGTCGCAGCTCAAGCCGTTGGGATCGCCCAGGCGGCGTTCGATTTCGCCATCGACTACGCGAAGCAGCGGCAAGTCTTCGGGCGGCCGATCGTCGAGCACCAAGCCATCGCGTTCAAGCTCGCGGACATGGCCATGGAGATCGACGCGTCGAGGCTCCTGACCTGGCGGGCCGCCTGGATGGGCAAGAACGCGACGTTCGAGCGCGGGGAAGGCTCGATGTCCAAGCTCAAGGCCGGCGAGACCGCCGTGCGGGTCACCGAGGAGGCGATCCAGATCCTGGGCGGCTATGGCTACATCAAGGACTTCCCGGTCGAGAAGTGGTACCGCGACGCCAAGATCTACACGCTGTTCGAGGGGACGTCCGAGATCCAGCGCATCGTCATCAGCCGCGCTCTGGCACAGGCCGCGTAGCAAGCCGCTCCTCAGCCAAGCGAGCCGGGAGGATCTCCCGGAACGTCGCCGGGATGACCGGTCGCATCAGCTTGAGCGCGAACAGGGTGTTTCGGAGCCGCGCCTCCTTCAGCGGATTCCACCGGATTCCATACTCCGAACGGAGCGGTTGGGGAAGCGTGGCGAATGCCCACCACGCGATCTGACGCAGGACCGGACGCCACGGAACCTCGGGGGGCGGGTTCCGAATCAGGGATGCCACCTTCAGCGTCTCCTCGGTAACCCGAAGGACCCCGCTGGCGACGACCT
>DASVPT010000033.1:0-26699 GCA_036389535.1 Actinomycetota bacterium | reverse complement strand
CATAGAGCCCCTGGACGATGGGGAGGACGCGACCGGATATTCCATCGCAATCACTCATCATCGGCCCGCGCCGGTCGGAACGCCGCTCAGGATCGTGGCCACGGTCGCCGAGGTCGACGAACGGCAGTGCACGGCCGACGTGACCGTCATCGGACCGTTCGGTGTGGTTGGAACGGCCCGCTTCGTGCAACGCTACGTCCGTCGAGACTGGCTCGATGCGGCGGAGCGCCCGTAGGCGCCGAGCACGATCACGGGAGGACCGCGATGGACTATGAGCAGCTGGTCGTGGAGCGGGAAGGCCCGGTCGCCACGCTCCGAATGAACAACGCCGCGAGGCTGAACGCGCTATCGCCCACGCTGACCAAGGAGCTCCTGGACGCGCTCGAACAGCTTCGGGACGATCAGAGCGCCCGGGCCATCGTCCTGACGGGAGAAGGAAGGGGATTCTCCGCGGGAGCCGACCTCACAGCGCTTCAAGAGCCGTACATGCGGGGCGAGCGGGCTCAGCTCTCGACCTTTCTCCGCGACGGGTACAACCGGCTGATCCCGCTTCTGGCCGAAACGCCAAAGCCCGTTATCGCCGCGATCAACGGCGTGGTGGCGGGGGCCGGCGCATCACTCGCCCTGGCGTGTGACTTTCGGATCGCCAGCGACGCCTCGACCTTCACCATGGCATTCGTGAAGATCGGTCTGGTCCCGGACGCGGGATCGACCTATCTCCTGCCACGAGCGGTCGGAATGGCCAAGGCGCTCGAGCTCGCGTTGTTGAGCGAGCGGATCGACGCTTCCACGGCCCTCCAGATCGGGCTGGTGAACCGGGTGGTTCCCGCCGATTCCCTCGCCGCGGAGGCGGCGGAGATGGCCAAGCGGCTCGCCGAGCTGCCTACGGTCGCCATCGGGCTCACCAAGCGGCTGTTCAATGAAGCGTCCCGGCTGACGCTTCCGGACACGATGGAACGAGAAGCCGATGTCCAGGACGAGGCCGCGGCCACCCAGGACCACCTGGAGGGAGTTCTGGCCTTCCTCGAGAAGCGAACGCCTTCGTTCCGGGGCTCCTGAGCGCTGCCGAATCTCCGGTCCGACGGGTTCCTTGGGCGCGTGGGGCCGGCTTCACCACTTCGTAACAGACCCGGATTGACTAGTCATGGGGCACTAGCTAACATGGCGACCGTCTCACCTTGGCCGTGGGCGCGAGCCCCGGCCACATGGGGCGTCCGGGTCTGACCCGGTGCCGTTTTTGAAACGGGAGCGTCCCATGCGGGTCTGATCGCCCCCCGATCTGCCCGCGACGAGGCCCCGGGCAGGCCCGCGCCCGGGGCCTCACCCTTTTCCCCTAGGATCGAGCCGATGGACAACGAGCCCACGTTCGAAAACCGCGTGGTCGGCGTGTTCCGCGACCGGAGAACTGCTGACGCTGCTGCGAAGGCTGCCGCGGAGGCTGGCGTGGCGCGCGACCGAATCCAGATCGACGCGCCCCAGGACGAGCGATTCGCCTTACGCGGCGAGATGCGCGAGGAGGTGGATCACACCGTCGCCGGACCCGGGCCCATCGGGCCGTACACCAAGGAGATGACCAAGGGCCTCGTACGCGCGAATCTCCTGTGGGTCCCCATCGGAGTGGTCGTCGGGCTCGCTGTTGGTTTCATCCCTATCGGATCCACGTCCCTCACCTTTCGCCTGATCCTGTGGGCGGTGGTTGGCGGGGTCGCCGCGGCCGTGGCGGCTCTGTCGATCGGCGGCGGACTGAGCGCCAAGGGGCCACAGGAACCCCTGGCCGCGGAGCGCGGCGTCACGGTCGGCGTGGTGGGAGACAGCCCGGAGCAGGCCCGGCGCATCTCGGAAGCCTTCTCCAGGCTCGACCCGATTCGTCTCGACGCCGGCGTGGCGGGTCGTCCGACCGGCGTGGTGGCACGGGAGCCAGAGGACGAGAAGGCCGGGAAGGGGAAACTCCTCGACTAGCGTCAAGGAATTCCACCGCCGGGCGGCGGAGAGGTTCGGCGCGCACGTCGAGAGCATTCGGGACGACCAGTGGCACGGCTCGACACCGTGCACCGAGTGGGACGTCCGAGATCTGGTGCAGCACCTGGTCTACGAGAATGTGTGGACCGCTCCTCTCATGCGCGGCGGCACGATTGAAGAGGTGGGCGATCGATTCGACGGCGACCTGTTGGGCCGGGATCCGAAAGCGGCATGGCGTGAGGCGGTCCAGGAAGCCGTCTCGGCCGTTCAAGATGTCGATCTCGATCAGACCGTGCACCTGTCGTACGGCGACGTGCCGGCGCGGCACTACGCGTTCGAGCTCGCCACGGACCACCTGATCCACGCGTGGGATCTGGCCCGGGCGATCGGAGCCGGGGAGTCTCTCGACGAAGACCTCGTGGAACTGGTCTACGAACGGATGAAGCCGCGCGAGGAGAGGCTCAAGTCGAGCGGAATGTTCGGAGATCGCATCGACGTGCCGAAGGACGCGAATCTCCAGACCCGCCTGTTGGCGCTGTACGGACGACGCGCCTGACCAACGGCGCATTGCGCCGCGGCAGGGCAAGCATCTACGCTGGACCGACCGACCATTAGGGGGGCGACATGGGCGAGCAGGAAAACCGCCAGAGCGTCGAACAGCTGTGGGGAATCCTCGAGAAGCAGGACTGGGACTCGGCCCGCGGGTACTTCCACGAGGATTTCGTTCAGGAGTGGCCACAGTCAGGCGAGCGGATCCGCGGCCTGGCCAACTCGCTCGAGATCAACAAGAGCTATCCCGACTTTCCGAAGATGAACATCCGGAGGATCACCGCGAGCGGCGACCTCGTCACGACCGAGGCCACACTCTCCTATCCGGACCAGGGGACGTTTTACGGCGTCAGCATCTTCGAGTTCCGTGACGGAAAGATCGCGAAGCAGACCGACTACTTCGCCCAGCCGTTCCCGGCGCCGGAGTGGCGGTCGAAGTGGATCGAGAAGATGTGACGAAGATATCCCTCCAGCTGCCTTGATCGGTAGATGAACAGCACACAGAAGCGTTGGACGCTGATCGCCGTCATTCTCGGCTCGGCGATCGTCTTCCTCGACTCCACGGTGGTGAATCTGGCCCTCCCGAAGATCGGCCAGGAGCTCAAGAGCAACTTCATCGGCGTCCTCGAGGGCCAGTCCTACATCTACAACGCGTACCTGCTGACGCTCAGCGCGTTCCTCATCCTGGCCGGGGCCCTGAACGACTACGTCGGACGCCGGAGGATGTTCATCGTCGGCCTGGCCGGTTTCGGCGTCACGTCCGTCCTCTGCGGCGCCGCCCCGAACCTCGAGCTCCTGATCCTGTTCCGGATCCTCCAGGGCGCCGCGGGCGCCATCTTGGTCCCGGGCTCGCTCTCCATCATCACCGCGTCGTTCGAGGGAGAGGAGCAGGGCCGGGCGTTTGGCATCTGGGCGGGAGCGTCGGCCGCCACCACGATCCTTGGCCCGCCGGTCGGGGGCTTCCTGGTGAACACGATCTCCTGGCGGATGGCGTTCTTCATCAACGTGCCGCTGGTGGCCCTGGCCTACGTGGCGACGCTTCGCCACGTTCCCGAGTCGCGCGACGAGGAGGCGACCGGGCGGTTCGACTGGACGGGCGCGGTCGTGGTGGCTCTGGCCGTGGGAGGGCTCTCGTTCGGTGCGATCAGGGGCCAACAGCAGCAGTGGCATGACGCCATCGCCTTCGTCGCGCTGGCGATCGGCTTTGCCGCCGCGGTGGCCTTCCCCTTCTTGATGAGGCGGTCGCCGCATCCGTTGGTGCCGTTGGACCTGTTTCGCTCGAAGAATTTCAGCGTGACGAACGTATCCACACTGCTCATCTACGGCGCGCTCTACGTGAATCTGTATTTCACCGGCATCTTCCTGATCGGGACGCTTGGCTACAACGAGCAAGCCACCGGCATCGCCACGATCCCGGCCACCCTCCTGCTGGCGCTGTTCTCGACCCGGTTCGGAAGGCTGGCCGCGCGGTACGGTCCGCGGCTCTTCATGTCGCTCGGCCCGGCCATCATGGCTCTCGGCATCCTGTGGCTCGCGCGGCTGCCGGCGACCAGCGAGCTGTGGAGGTTCGGAAGCCATGGAGGTGAGCAATTCCTGCCGCCCCTCGACTACTGGATCGATTTCTTCCCAGCGTTTTTCGTATTCGGCGTCGGCCTGGCCGTCATGGTGGCGCCGCTCACCACCGCTCTCATGACGTCGGTGCCACAGCACAATTCGGGCGTGGCGTCGGCGATCAACAACGCCATCTCGCGCGTCGGTCCGCAGCTCGCGGGGGCGCTGATCTTCGTGGCCATCGCCGGAAGCTTCTACGGCACGCTGCACGCCCGAGCGCCACAACTGGACACCTCGTCCCAGGACGTCCGGAACCGGATCTCGCCGCTCAACAAACCGACGGACCGGGTCAGTCCGCAGATCCTGACAGCGGTGCGCGAGAGCTCCACCTCCGCCTTCCACCTGGCGATGGTCATCGCGTCGGGACTGCTGCTGGTCGGAGCGGCGGTGAACGCCGTCGGGATCAGGAACAGGGCCGCGGCGCAGCCCACTCCAGGTTCGGGCGATGGCGAACGCGCCGGCGACCAAACCATTGATGGACCCCCGCCGGCGCCGGTGGCGGTGGAGCCGCCAAAGCCCGAACCCGCCACCTGACCGCGACCCCGTTGTCTGGAGTGAACGGCTCGGCCGACTCCACACTCTCCCGGCGAGACGTCTTGGAGCTCCTCGATTGGAAGCGGCAGATCTTCGCCCTCTACGCGGAGGTCAGACCTTCGGCCTCTCCGGAACGAGCGTGGCAGCACTGGAGGACCGAGCGCGATCGGTTGTTCGCCGATCACCCGCAGTCGCCGCTCACCGCCGGGGCGCGCCGGGCTTTTTCGGGGTTGCCCTATTTCGACTACGACCCCAATGCGAGGGTGCTAGCCGCGGTCCTGGAAGCCCCGGCCGAGCACTACGACATCCAGACCAGCGGCGAGGCCGGCGGTTCGTACGGGTTCACCCGGTTCGCCGTCGCCGAGTTCGACCTCTCGGGCCAGCGCGTGGGCCTGGAGCTCTACTGGCTCGACGGCTACGGCGGTGGACTCTTCGTGCCGTTCCGCGATTCGACGTGCGGGAAGGAGACCTACGGCGCCGGCCGCTATCTGCTCGACACCGTGAAGGGCTCGGACCTCGGCATGGAAGAAGACCGCCTGATTCTGGACTTCAACTTCTCCTACAACCCCTCCTGCGCGTACGACCCGACCTGGGTCTGTCCGCTGGCACCGCCGCCGAATCGGTTGAACGTGCCGATCCGCGCGGGTGAGCGATACGTGGCGGCAGCCGGCTCCTAAACCTCGGGAGAACGAAAGGGGCCCGCCTCGCGGCGAGCCCCTTCCCGTAACCGAATGGCAGTGCGTTACGCCGTCTTGGCCAGGTCGCTCACCTTGGAGAGGCTGTACTTGCTGGCCGTCGCCTTCGTCACCACGAAGACGTTCTGGTCGGCCGCCGGCGAGAAGTCCAGGACGTTCACGCCCTTGGCCGCGTACAGGTCCTTCAGGACCTGAGCGTTGTTGTCCGGATCACCCGTCAGGTTGGCCTTCTCGTCCAGGGCCCGAGCCTCACTGGCCAGGTACTCCGTCTTCAGGTCGATCTTTCCGCTGAAAAGGGCGGGGTCCGAGACCTTGCGGCTTTCGATGTTCGTCTCGGTCTTCACGGTGTACCCCGCGTTCTCGAGCACCATCCGATACATCTCCGCCAGAATCACCTGCTCGTTGAAGTTGGCCGAGACGCCAACGGTGATGGTCTTGCCGGCGCCGGAGGTGGATTTGGCACCCAGCAGTCCGTTCTGCTGAACGAACGCTTGCGCGATGTCGGCCGCGTCCTTGTGTTCCAGGTCGTATTGCTTGTTCATGGCCAGGACGTTCTCGGTGGTGAGCTTGGCCATGATCCCGTTGAGGAGCGTGTCGATGTCCGAAGAATCGACTTGCTTCCTGACCACGGGCACCAGGTTGTCGGCCGCCTGGAGGTGCTTGTCGTCCTCGAGGACCACGAAGTCGGGGTCGTACACCGAGGTGGAGAACAGCTCGCCGACCTGGATGGCTCCGCTCTTCAGCGCCTTGACGGTGAGCGGGCCCCCGAAATCGAGCGGCTTCACTTGCTTGAAGACGATCCCGTAGACCCGCTTCAAGCCGAGCTGGCAGAACTGGTTCGTCGGACAGTCCGGTGGCGCGCCGAACACGAACGTGCTCGCGATGGTTTTTCCGCCACCGCCCTTTGTTTCGCCCCCACCCGACTTGCACGCGCCGAGCGTCAGCAACAGCGCGAGCAAGGTCGCCCCGAGGACGAACCTGCGGCCGTTCCGCATGGGTCACTCCCCTCTCTGCTCGTGGGCCCCGCGGCCCCCAATAGGATGGGCGTCACCCTAGCAGCCAGGCCTCACGGAGCAGGAGGGTACGAAAGCGCGGGCAAACGTCCTCTTCTTGACCGGACACCTGCCGTATCCGCCCGTGTCGGGCGGCCGGCGGCGGGAGTACGAGCTCATCAGCCGACTGTGCGATCGTTTCGGCTTCCATCTGGTCGTCGTGTCGAAAACGCCGGACGAGGACGTCGCCAACGCGCCGGCCATTCAGGACCGCTGCGCGAGCATCACGGTGTTCCCCGCGGTCGCCCGCCCGGACGTGGGCGCCACAGCCGCGATGCCGGCGCTCGCCTCGCGGCACTGGGCCCCGGAAGTCAAGGGGTTCGTTGAGCGACGGATCGCCAAAGGCGCCGTCGACCTGGTGCACGTCGAGGGGTTCTACCTCATGCACCACGTACCGGAGGGCTCATCGATGCCGTTGCTGTTGGTTGAGCAGAACGTCGAGTACACGCTGTGGCATCAGCGGATGAGGCGAGCCCGCGGAAGAGCGGAGCGCCGCCGAAACCTCACCGAGTACGCCATCACCCTCCAGGCAGAGATCGACGCCTGGAAGCGAAGCACGCTCTGCGCTGCGGTGACGGAGGACGACAGGGCGATCATGCTGGCGGCGGTTCCCAATCTCGACATCCGTGTGATCCCGGACGGAGCCGACCACGTAACCGCGGTCGACACGGCCGACGGCCAGCCCGAGCAGCCATTCTTCTTCGACGGCCGGCCCGTGGTCACCTTCGTCGCGAACTTTGGATACCGGCCGAACGTCGACGCGGCGCATTACCTCGTTCGCCGGATCCTGCCCCGCGTCGCATTGAAGGTTCCATCGGTGCGAGTCCTGCTGGTTGGGAACGCCCCCCCGCCCGAGGTGCGCGACCTGGAGGACGACCGCGTCACGGTGACCGGACGGGTCGCCTCGGTCGAGCCGTACCTCGAAGCCTCCGACGTGGTGGTCTCCCCGCTCCGCGAGGGAGGCGGGATCAAGGTCAAGGTGCTCGAAGCGCTCCGTCACGGAAAGGCGCTCGTGACGACGTCGGTGGGCGCTCAGGGGATCGAACAGAGCGGAAGGACCGCAATGATCATTCGCGACGACGCGCGCTCGTTCGCCGCGGCGGTGACCAGTTTGTTGCTCAACCAGACGCAGCGAAGAGCGTTGGAGCGTGCCGCCGCCGAGTTCGCGGCCCGGCTGCCGACATGGGATCAGTCCGCGGCCGAGCTGGGACGGTGCTACGACGAGCTACGCGGGCGCGCGGGGAAGGTCCTCCTGGATCTGGACTCTTCTCCGGCGCCCTGAGGACGTCCTCGGGCTGACCGCCCGCTCCAGTGTGGCCAGGCCGAGCTCGGTGAGGATCGACAGGATCGCCACCAGAATCGCGCCCGCCACGACCTTGGCCTCATCCGACTGGGCGAGCCCATCGACGATGTACCGGCCGAGGGTTCCGCCGCCGACCAGCGCCGAGAGCGTCGCTGTGGCCACGACCGTCACGGCCGCTGTTCGGAGGCCGGCCAGCATCAACGGGATGCCGAGCGGCAGCTCCAGGCTGAACACGACTTGGCGGCCCGACATGCCCATCCCGCGCGCCGCCTCCACCGTATCGGGATCGACGCCCTGGATGCCCACGTACGTGTTGGTGAGGATGGGCGGCACCGCCAGGAGCACCAGCGCCACGACCGTGGGGGTGAATCCGAACGCGAGCGACGGGAACAGCTCCAGGATGACGACGTAGGCGATCACCAGGACGCCGAACGAGGGAACCGATCTTCCGATGTTGGCCACCGAGACCGCCAGGAACTCCAACCGCCGGGTGTGCCCGATGTACAGGCCGATGGGGACCGCCACCGCCGCCGCCAGCAGGACGCCGACCACCGAAACCTCCAGATGTTCGAACACCCGAATCGGGATCCCGTCGAACCCGCTCCAGTGCGAACCGTCGGTCAGCCATTTCAGGGCTTCGATGAAGGTCTGCATGCCCGATCAGCCCGTCCGCTGACCGGCGAGCCGCGCCCACGGGGTCAGGCCTCTCTGTGCCGCGAGGAGCAGGGCGTCGGCGATGAGCGCGAACGCAACGGACAGCACCGCGCCCAACACCACTTCGGTGGTGAAGAAGATGTTCAACCCCTCCAGGATGAGCTGGCCCAACCCTCCTCGTCCGATCAGCGCCGCCACCGTGACCAGACCGATGGTGCTCACCGTCGCGATGCGTACGCCGGCGACGATCGCCGGGAGCGCCAGCGGCATCTCCACCTTCCACAGCAACTGACGACGCGTGTACCCCATGCCCGTAGCCGCTTCTTTCACGTCCGATGAGACACCACGCAAACCGGCCACCGTGTTTCGGATGAGGATCAGCAGCGTGTAGCTGACCAGGCCGACCTCGGCCGTCGTGATGCTGAGACCAGTGAACGGGATGAGCAGCGCGAACAGCGCCAGGCTGGGGATGGTGTACAGGAGCCCGGTCACCCACGTGATCGGTCCGTACGTGGCCTCGTGCCGGTACGCGAAGATCGCCAGCGGGATGGAGATGGCGGCTCCGATCCCCACGGCCAGCACGGTGAGTTGGGCGTGCTGAAGGAAGAGATGCAGGATCTTGCCGCGATGGTCGAAGATCCATTCCCAAGCACTGGGGGCCTGCGCCACCGGGATCGAAACGAGCGCCATCACTAGGAAACGATCTCCTTGGAGATCCGCTCGAGCGTGAGGATCCCGGCGTACCGCTGTTCCTTCGTCGCCACCACCGCCACGTTGGTCCTGGACGTCACGATGGAATCGAGCGCCTCACGAAGCGAGCTCGAAGCCGTCACGTAGGCGCTGAACGGGCGGATCGGCGCGTCCTTGACAACCTGCCGTCCTCCCAGCGCGGCCTCGTCGATCCACCCGAGAAGCTCCCCGTCCTCGACCACGCTGGTCCAGCCGAGGTCGAACTTCCGCATCATGGCGAGCGCCTCGTCCGCCGAGGCCGTGGGCGCGACGACCGGCCCCTCTTCCACCTCGATGTCCGAGACTCGAATGAGGGCGAGCCGCTTCAGGCCCCGTTCCGCCCCGACGAACTGGCGGACGAAGTCGTTGGCGGGCTCCCGAAGGATCTCCTCGGGAGCCGCGTGCTGTTCGAGGACTCCCCCGACGTTGAGGATGGCGATTCGGTCCGCCATCTTGATCGCCTCGTCGATGTCGTGGGTCACGAAGACGATGGTCTTCCTGATTCGGTCCTGGATCTGCCGAAACTGATCCTGGAGTCGGGTGCGGACGATCGGGTCGACCGCGGCGAAGGGCTCGTCCATCAGCATGACCGGCGGGTCCGCGGCCAGCGCTCTGGCCACACCGACGCGCTGCCGCTGTCCGCCTGAGAGCTCGCCCGGGTATCGGCGAAGCAGCTCTTTGTCCAATCCGAAGATCTCCACGAGCTCTTCGGAGCGTTCCTGGATTCGCCCGTCGGGCCAGCCGATCAGCCGGGGGACCGTCGCGATGTTCTCAGCCACCGTTCGATGCGGAAGCAGACCGATGCTCTGGATGACGTACCCGATGCCGCGCCGGAGTTCCACCGGATCCTGCTGCATGACGTTCCGGCCGCCGACGAGGATCTCTCCGGACGTCGGCTCGATGAGCCGGTTGATCATCTTCATGGTGGTCGTCTTGCCGCACCCGGACGGACCGACCAGCACCACCGTTTCACCGTCTTCGATCTCCAGCGAAAGCTCTCCAACCGCGGGCGCGCCCGAGCCGGCGAACTGCTTGGAGACGTTGCGCAGCGAGATCATCGGCGTGGTTGAAGCTTACGGGCGGAACGCTTCAGGGGCATCTGGCTGCGACAGTCCTTCAAGCCCCGCGTCGGCTCCGGACGCTCAGGCCCCCCGCGAAGACGTAGGGATTGGGACGCTCACCTATCCTGCGGTGATCTCTTCTCTTTCGCTGACGGGTGGGGCCTGCGCCCCCTGAGGATGGGTCACGTCGGTCACCCGGCCCGCGTCGAGATGGATCACGAGGTCGGGATTGAACTCCGAGACGGCCTCGTGGCTCACCACGATCGTGGTTCGTCCCGCCGAGACCTGTCGCAACGCCGCAGCCACGGTGCCGGTGGCCTCGGGGTCGAGACCGGTGAGGGGCTCGTCGAGGATCAGGACCCGAGCGTCGCGGATGGCGGCGCGAGCCAACATGAGGCGCCTCGCTTCGCCGCCCGAGAGCGTCTCGCCACCTTCGCCGAGGGTCGCGTCCAACCCGTCCGGCAGCCGCTCGACCACGTCGTCCAGGAGGGCCTTGTGGGCAGCGTCTTCGACTTCCTCGTCGCTCCCCTCGAGCCGTCCGTACAGAATGTTCTCTTTCAGTGTTCCGGAGAAGAGCTGAATTTCCTGGGGCACGTAGGCGAAACGCGAACGGTACGAGTTCACCTGGAATTCCGAAATCGGGTCGCCGTCGATCCGAACCTTGCCGTCGTCCGGTCGGATCAACCGGAGCAGGATCGAGAGGATCGTTGACTTCCCGGAACCGTTCGGACCGACCAGCATGGCGAGCGACCCCGGCGGAACCGTGAACGACACGTCTCTGAGCGCTTGAGATCCCTGCGGGTACGCAAACGAGACCCGGTCGAAGGCAACCCCTCCGCTGAACCGGGGAGCCGGACGCCCCTCCGATGGGTCCTCAGGCGTCATGTGCAGGACCTCGAGCATCCGCTCTGCCGCCGCCGACACCCGTCCCATCCGGACGGCCGTATCCGACACGTTTCCGATCGGTCGGTAGAAGCTCCGGGCGTACGAGAGGAAGACGACCAGGTCGCCGATGGTGATGGCGTGCGACACGACCCGTTGCGCTCCGAACAGCAGGACCAGCGCGAGTCCCACCCCGGTCAGGATGTCCGTGTTCCGCTCCATCTCCGCCGAGATTCGCGCCGCCCTCACTCCGGCCGTTTCCCCGGCCCTGCTCTCCCGGCTGAATTCTTCCGTGGCCCGGTCCTCGGCCGTGTAGGCCTTCACCACTCGAATGTGACGGAGCGACTCGGCGGCGAGCGCCGCCGCGCTCCCCTGGCGTTTCCGTTGCCGCCGGGTGGCCTGCCGAAGCCGCCGGGCCATTCGTGGCATCACAAAGAGAACGACGGGAAGCGGAATGAATGCCACCGCGGCGAGCAAGGGATCGAGCCAAAACATGATGCCGACCATGATCACGAAGGTCATCACCGAACCAAGCGCTCGCAGCCACTGCGTGAAGAGCCCGTCACGAACGATGTCGACGTCCCCCGTCAGGCGCATCAGCAGCTCGCCGGTCCGCCCTGAGGTATGGAATGGAAGCTCCAGTCGGTGGAGGTGCTCGAAGACCTGCCTCCTGATGCCAACGGCGAGATCGCGAGCGACCTCTGCAGAGCGCTTCGTCAGCAAGAGCGACAAACCGCCCTGGAGGAGGGCGAGGGCGATCGTGATTACGGCCGCGGCACCGATGGTCACCCGGGGTGACCATCCCCAGGGACCAGGTGTTGCGTTGCGAATCACCCGGTCGAGAACGAACTTCAACGGCCACGGCTGAAGCAGCTTGAGCCCCGTCGTGACGAACGTGAACAGGATCGCCACTCGAATCCCGCGCTTCTGCCGGCTGATAACGGGCCGGAACGTCCGCGCCGCCTCGCGCAGCGCGCTGGTCGAAACGTCCTTGAGGAAGGGGGGCTTCATCGCACCGGCCCCGCGGAGGCTGCGGACGCTTCGTTCGCCAGCCCCCCGACGTCCAGGAGCTCGTCATCTTGCTTCGACCTATGGGCCCACTCGACCGACTGATCGAGGAGCGCCGGGGTCAGGGCCCGCCAACGGCGACGGAAGACATAGGTGCACGACAGGCGGAACAACGTTCGGGCTCCCACTGCCCACACCCGTGACGGATCCACGCTTCCGCCGGCCGTTCGATAGGCGTCGAGGAACGGTCCGACGTAGAAACGCCCGGTCTGCAATCCCCTCAGGAACAGGTGCGCGGCCAGGTTGCCGACGTCCTCGACCGGATCACCCGCGTGGAGCATGTCGAGGTCAAGGATGTTCACCTGATCGCCGTCGAGCAGGACGTTCTTGTCGTGAAGGTCGCCGTGGACCACGTACTGGTCATCGAAGACGAGCTCGCCCAGCGCCTCGATTTCGTCGAGCGCCCCCCGATAGGCGGCCTTCCGCGCCGGCACATGCTTTGACGCAATCGCGGCGTACTGCCGGGGCGCCATCGGAGGGCGAAGAACCGGGAGCCCGAGGTCGGCCGCTGGAATCGAATGAAACCTCGCCAGGACGCCGGCCGTACGCTCGAGGGCCGTTACCTCCCCGCCCGACCCCTCCCACAGCAGGTCGTGCAACGACCGCCCGGGGAGCGACTCGAGCATGATCCACCCTTCATCGGCGTTGTGGTCCAGAAGCGGCGGAAGCGGAGGCGCCCCCGGGATCGCTCCAATGACGTCGTGGGCGGCCTCCAGCCGCCGGAGCTCCTTGCGAGCTTTCCACGGCCGAAGCACCGTCACGTAGGCGACCGGGTTGCCGTCATCCCCGGTCAACCGGATGGTGGCTCGGCGGCCGACTCGGTACTTGATGAGCTCCCCGACTCGCATCCATCGCTCCAGGGAGGGGAGCGCTTCGTCGTCCTCGGGCTGAACTGCACGAAACGCGTCGGCGCCGGCCTCGAACACCCCAGAGACGAAATCCCCCGAGTCGTCTTCCACGAAGCCGGGCCAAGGTCCTTCCCGTTGCGGATAGAACACCAGCCACCCCGGCCCGGTTGGCGTTCCATCCAAGTCCCCGAAGAACGTGCTCTTCGCTGTGGCGCGTTCCAGCTCGCCGGCGGCGAGCCGCAGAAGCTCCGCCGCCCGAGAAGGCCACCAGTTCTCCAGTCCCCTTCGAAAGACCGCGCCGACGGCCCTGTTCAGAAGAGAGCTCGCGGTGAAGAACGGCACCGTTTCGCGCACGTCCCAGGCCTCGGCCTCGAACGCTTCGATCAGCCCATCGGCGAAGGCGTCGAGCCGCGACCGGACTGCCGGAATCTGTCCACCGACCTCCCGGAGATGAGCGAGAAGCTGCCCGAGGTCCATCAGCGGATGCCCCATGGCGGTGCGTTCGAAGTCGACGATCACCGGCCCGTCCGCCGAATACAAGAAGTTGTGGAGTGCGACGTCGCCGTGGATCAGCGCATCGTCGGCGTCGTCTCCCGGAACCGCGTCCTCCAGCCGCGCCGCGGCGGTACGCGCCAGTTCGCCGAGCTCCTCGTCCACCGCGGCAATGGCCGCCACCGAGGACGAGACCGTGGAGAGAAGGCGCTCAAGGCCATAGCGAGGGGCCAGCGGAACTCGACACGCGTGCAGGCGCTGAAGAATGTCGGCGATCGCTCCGGGTTCAGCGCGGCCGTCGAGGATGGCGGCGAGCAGATCATCACCCTGGACCGCGGCCTCGACGTACAGGCGCCCCTCGAGCGTCGTCCCGAGAGGTTCCGGGAAATGGGACTTGCCGGCTTGCGCTCGAAGGACGCGCGCCACCTCCGCGATGCGCTCGCCGCGCCCGTCTTCGAACAACCGCAGGAACACCGACAGAGACCGCGCTGGATCGGCGTCGAGCGTGAGGTCCGCCACCTCGATGAAGCGGCGCTGTGGCTTGTACCGAACCGGCGTGAGTGCCGCGATCTCCGGCGATCCGTTGCGGAGTCCTTCCACGCCGCCGAGCAAGACCCCGAGTGATTCCGGGTCGGCCACCGTTGGAAGGTCCCGAAGCCGGTGGTCGTTGGGGAAGACGAAGACAACGCTTCGTCCGGAGGGAAGCAGGGCGACCCCGGGACCGAGTGGCGTCGCGGTCGCCCGCTGGCTCCACTTCGCCGCGGTCTTCGGTGCGCGGTCGTCAGAAAATGTCCGAGCGTATCCGGGGACCGTGAGCCGCTCGCCTCCCGGCGTCGTACCGGTGATCTCGTAGCCGACGATCGCGCCGGTCCCCGGCTTCAGACGGATGTAATTCGGCTCGACGTGGTCGACGGAGATTCCCGCTGTCCGGAACAGATCCGCAGCCGCCTCCGGAACGACCAGGTCGTCCAGGTCAGCGAACCCAAGAGCGTCGCCACGCAGGAAGGCGCCCGTCACGGCGAGAGCGCCACTCCCATTCCGCCTCCCGAGCCGGCCACCGCCCGGCCGCTCGAGCTCCATTCGACGGACTGCACCGTGCCGTCAGCCATCCGAACCACCATGTCCGGCTCGACTTCCCAGGCGTCGCCGTGGCTGACGACGAAGGTCGTTCGTTCCGCGGCGAGGCCTCGAATGGCCCGAGCGACGGTCTCTCGCGCCGCCGGGTCGAGTCCGGCCAGCGGCTCGTCGAGAAGCACGACCCGCGCGTCACGAAGGGCTCCGCGAGCGAGCATGAGCCTCCGCGCCTCGCCGCCCGACAGCGTCGCGCCACCTTCGCCGAGCACCTGCTCGTACCCATCGGGCAGGCGGCGCGCCACCTCGTCGAACAGCGTGACCCCCGCGGCCTCCTCGATCTCCTCGTCGCTCGCGTCAGGGCGGCCGTAGGCAATGTTCTCTCGGACCGTGGCCCCGAAGAGCTGGACGTGCTGCGGCACGTAGGCGAACCGCCGCCGGTACGACTGAAGCTCGAACGAGGTCGCCGGTTCGTCGTCGATCAGCAGGCGCCCCGCATCTGGCTGGAGCAGTCGAAGAAGAATCGCGAGGAGCGTGGATTTTCCCGACCCGTTCGGACCCTGGACCACCACCAGCGCGCCGGGCGGCACTTCGAGCGTGACGCCGCGGAGCGCCTCGATGCCATCGCGATAGGCGAAACGGACATCCCGCAGCGTGATCTCGCCACGGAACCGGGGAGCCGAGCGGCCCGCTCCGTACTCCTCGGTGGGGACACGGAGGACCTCGACGAGACGCTTGGTCGAGGCCATGGCCTTGGACAGGTCCTCGCCCTCGTTCGGCGCCTTGCGAAGCGGCTTGTACAGCGACCTGGCGTACGTTGCGAGCACCACCAGGGTTCCGACAGAAAGCCGGCCGGACAGGACGTCCAGAGCTCCGAAGAACAGAACCGCAGCCAACCCGATGCCGGTCAGCAGCTCGATGGTGAAGTTCATCCGTCCGGAGGTCAGCGCCGCCGCCACGCCCTTGCGCTCTCCACGCCGGCTGACCTTCGCGTAGGTCTTGGTCAGCCGCTTCTCGGCGACGAACGCCTTGACCAGCGAGATCTGTCGAAGCGTCTCGCTGGCAAGGGATGCCGCCTTGGCCTCATGGCGGAACTGATCCCCGAGCTCGCCCCGCAACCTTCGGCTGAGCCGCACCAACTGAATCCCGAGGAGAGGCAGCGGCAGGAGGGCGATGATTGCGACGCGAACGTCGACGAACAGCATCGCCACAGCGGTTCCGAACACGAGAAGCGTCTTGGTGATGACGTTCAGCCACGACTCGAACAGCGCGTCTCGGACGTCGTTCACGTCGCTCATCAGCCGGTAGAGCAGATCGCCGGTTCGGGCTTCCTCGTGAAAAGGAATCGCCAGCCGATGCAAGTGCTCGAAGACCTGACGACGGATCCGCACGGTGATCTTGCGGCCGACCTGTGCGGCGGCGACGACGGCCCGAACCGACGTCACGCCAAGAAGCACCGAGATCACCACGGTCGCCGCGGCGGCGAAGATGACCGTCGAGCTCACGTCGAGTCCCGATGTCCCGCCGGCGTGGGGCTTCAGCACCTTGTCGACGACGAACTTGATCGGCCAGGGTCGAAGTAGCTCGAGGCCGATCACCAGCAGCGTCAAGCCCAGAGCCTCGACCAGTCCCCACTTCTGACCGGCCAGGGTCGGGCGGAAGATGTGGAACGCCTCTCGTACCTCGACCAGGCGCTTTGAACGGCGGCTCAGCCGAACGACGCCAATCGCCGCGAGGAGCAGCAGGATCAGGACAAACAGGACGGGAGGACGCGCCAGCGCCCCAACCGCACCGCCAAACGGTGTTCGACTGGCCACTTCGATCACCGCGGGGGTGAAGACACCGTCGATCGGCCCCCCGCCCGCGTACGAATCGCCAAGGAGCTTCAAGAACGGCGCGGAGTTGGCAGCGCCCGGGCCATTCCCCGAGCCTCGAGCTCGGGGCCCGCTTCGCTGTCCCGTGGTCGCCGAACCATAGGTCGACCCGGTGCTCGCGTACGACGGCGAGCCGTACGACGACGAGGCAGGAGTGCCTCCGCCCGATCCAGATCCGGTCTTGTTCGCGCCACCTCCGCTTCCACCCTTCTTGCCCGAGTGATTGGGCGGAGGCGGACTGGTCGGCGACACCATCTCGTTGATCTCCTTACAAAGCTGGGTCACGGGGTCGAGCTCCTGGCCCACGGGGCAGTCGATGGCCGCGGCGGCTCGAGCGGACGTCGTGGTCCAGGCGAGCGGAACGAGGACCGCGGAGCTCGCGAGCGCCGCCGCAGCCAGCCGGACCATCGATTTCTTCATGCGCTTCATCGGTCCTGCCTTCCTCCTCACCTAGGCCGCGTGGCCCCGAACGCTTACCTGCCGGATGGACTCGATCACATCGTCGGCGGCGTGATCCCATGTGAAGGTCGACATGGCGCGGGCGCGGGCTCGATCGCCGAGCGACCGGCGCAAGTCGTCGTCGCTCAGAAGCGTTTCGACCGCGTCGGCCAGCGCCGTCCGGTCCCCGGGAGGAACGGCCACCCCGGCGTCCCCCAAGATGAGGGGAACGTCGCCCTGGGCTGTCGACACGACGGGCAGTCCAGCGGCCATGCACTCCATGACCTTCAGCGGGCAAAAGTAGAAGAAGGGGTGTGGCGGGTAAGGCGCTACCGCCACGGTTCCTTCGCTCAGCCGACGAGCCGCCTCCTCGGGTGAGAGCTCGTCGGTCACCTCGACGTGGTCCAGCACCCCTTTGGCTCTGGCCCGATCCAGCACACGATTGGCCCGCTGACCCCCACCGATGAGTAGAAGGCGCACGTCGTGGCCGCGACGCCGAAGCTCGGCCACCAACCGAGGCAGCTCTTCCGCTCCGTGCCAGGGTTTCGGATGGCCGAGGAAAACCAGCGTTGCGGCCTCGCCGTCCCGGGCGGGGGGGCGAACGGCGGCAAACCGCTCAGGGTCACAGCCGTTTCGAACCACGGTCGTTCCTCTCGATGTCCCGCGAACCTCCGCGACGTAGCTCCTGAGCGGCTCGGATACGGCGACGACGAGATCAGCCTCACGAAAGAGCTTGCGTTCGACCTCCCGATCGCCGGGCCCGACCTTCCACGGACGGTGCCTCGACGCCTCAGCCACCAGCGGCGCGTTCACTTCGAGAACAAACGGAAGGTCAAGATCGCGCGCGGCGCCGAGCCCCTCGTCGTGACCGAGCGCGTACCGCTCGTAGACGGCGTCCGGACGCCCGTATGTGGCAGCGGCGTCACGGATGGAGTCCGTTTCCAACTCTTGGACGCCGAACGGCAACCCGTCAGAAGGCCCCGAGCCCAGATTCGCCACGAACATGCGAACGTCGTGCCCCTGCCGGGCGAACGCGGTGGCCAAGTCCCGAAGGTGGACCGACGCGCCCTTGGTTCCATCGAGCGGAACTCCCTGGTCGGCGCAGAGGTGAAAGATCCTCACGGCACCGCCTCCAGAAGCCGCGGCGACGACTTCCTGAAGACCTCGATCAGCTGAGGCAGGTTCTTCGAACGGTCGAATCGAGCAGCGGCCTTCACAGGTCCGGCGCTCGCCATCCGCTGCCAAAGGTCCTGCTCGGCAAGAACCCGCTCGATGGCGTCGGCCAGCGCGACCGGATCCTCGGGAGCGACCAGAAGGCCCTGTTTGCCGGAATCGACGATCTCCGGGATGCCACCGATCGGGGTGCTGACGACGGGCAGCCCGGCGGCCAGGGCCTCGAGCAGCACCGTCGGCAGCGCGTCCTGATTCCCGTCGCTTCCGTTCACGCACGGCGCGACGAGAACCCGAGCCCGCTTCATCCACCGAAAGACGTCGTCACGCGGTGTCGCGCCGAGGATTTGAACGCGATCGTCCAGTGCGAGACGCCCGCGCTGTTCGAGCAGGCGTTGGTGCTCGTCTCCGTCACCGATCAGGAGGCATTGGAA
Organism: Actinomycetota bacterium; assembly: GCA_036389535.1. GTDB lineage: Bacteria > Actinomycetota > UBA4738 > UBA4738 > UBA4738 > JALYGK01. The sequence goes on along the minus strand of DASVPT010000033.1, from coordinate 8,275 downwards.
GTCGGTTCCGCGATCACGGAGGATCCCGCACGCCTCGAGAAGAACGTGGTACCCCTTCTTCTCGACCAGCCGGCCGACCGCGAGGATGAGGTTGGCGTCACGAAGCGAGGGATCGAGCGATGGCTCGTCGAGCCTCACACCGTTGTAGACCACCTCGACCCGCGCGTCGTCCACGAGATTCTCGGCGATGAAGGCGCGGTTCGCTTCACAAACCGTGACCACCGCCGTGGCGGCCCGGGCGATCTCGCTGAAGATTTCGCGGTCCACGGTCGCCCGGTAGATGTCCTTGGCGTGCGCCGTCACGGAGAAGCCGATTCCGGTGAACAGATGGGCGAGGTAGGCCGTGTGGGCCGCGACCGTCATGAAGTGGGCGTGCAGGTGGTCGATGGAATTCCCGACCGCCAGCTCGGCAAGGTGCAGGGCCTGAACAAGCATCGGAGCTCGGTCCTCGCTCGGGAGCCGTTCGAGGAAGGCGAGCGCTAGCGCGAGCCCGTCGCCCCGACCGACGTTCAGATCCCGAAACGCCGTGAACGCCTCGAAGACATTCAGCGTCCACACAGGCGTGATGTAGGCGGCCTTCGCCTTGACCTGCGCGAGCTCGGCATGAAAGCGGCCGTCGTCGGGAAGCCGAAGAGAGAAGATCTCGATCTCCACCCCTCGCTCTTCGAGCCCGAGGATCTCATCCAGGATGAACGTCTCGGAGAGACGCGGATACTTCTTCAGGACGTATCCGACCCTCAGGCCGCCGGTCTCAGGCGAGCGCTGCGACACGCTTGCTCCTTCTCTTTCCGGACAGCCGCGCGCCGGGCGTCCCGAGCATCTCGCGAAGCTCGGCGACCGTTCGGCTCAAACCGTCCATCTGGACCGGGGAACCCTTTCGCCTGTGGATGGTCCCGCCGATGACTCGCTCCACGAATTCGCCGATCCGATCGGGGTTGGGACCGTCCGTCACCACGAGCGAATCGCCGTCGAGCGCCGCAAGCCTCCGAGCACGGACCAGCTGCTCACGACGCGGAACCACTCGCGGCACCAGAAGCGCGGGAACACCGGTGGCGAGGATCTCGACCACGGTGTTGTAGCCGGCCATGGACACCACCCCGGCGGCCGAGGACAAGAGCTCCTCGAACCGGTTTGTGAAACTCACCACTTCGACGGGTTGGTCGAGTGCGCGGCAACGCTCTCGGATCTCGCGCTGGCGACCTCGCGACAGGAACGGCCCCGTGACCAACGTGGAGCGGAACGCCGCCCGCGCTGGGAGGCGTTCCAGAAACGACAGATAGCCACTGAGCAGGCCGTGGCCGTCGCCGCCTCCACCCGCGGTCACCACGATGTTCGGCTGGCCGTTCATCGCGGTCGAGGTCTGGATCGATCGACCCAGGTACCCGACGAGCCTGACCTTGTCCGAGAAGCGCTCGGTAAGGCCGAGGTCCTGCGCGGTGGTGGTGAGCGCCGGATCGCCGTAGACCAGGATTCGGTCGTAGAGGCGCTCGATGGCGTCCCATGCCCCGGCTCTCGCCCACTCTGCCTGGACCGCATCGGCGTCGTCGGTGATGTCTCGCAAGCCAAGGACCATCCGCGGCCGATCGCGGGCCGAGCCGAGGTCGTCGAACAACGGCCAGAGCTCGCCACTCATACCCACGGGCGAGTGGTCGACCAAGATGAGGTCGGGTGAGAACGACTGGGCGACCGCTCTGAGGATTTCCGCCCGGACCTCGATCAGCTCTTCGAGGCCGACACCCAGGGTTCTGGGGCGATATTCGCCCGTCGACGCCTTGGTGACGGCGGGAAGCTTGACGGTGTCGCACCCCGGGGGCAGGTCAAACGCCTGGGCGCGAGGCGAGCCGGTCGCGATCAGAACCGATGGAGCGTCGTTTTCTGCCGCAAGTCCCTCAGCGACGAGCAACGACCGGCGAAGGTGGCCGAGCCCGTAGGTGTCGTGGCTGTAGATGAGGACTCGATGGTTGCTCCCGCGATGACCATTGGTTTTGGCAAACGCTTCTTCGTCGCGGTTTCCCATTCAATCCCTCGTGGCATCGGCGAGCCCGGGCACGTCCGGGCAGGGGATTCGTCGGAGTGCTTGCCTTCCTGAGTACCCCCCACCATAACTAGTTACACCTGGGCGCCGACATCCTTACCCTTCCTCAACAAACGCGGTGGTCGATGGGGTCGAGCGCGGCGGAGAGCCGGCTCTCTATGCGGGTGTGACGTGCAGGGTTTTCGCCTTGAACGCTTCGAAGGGATTTCTGCAGCTCGGGCAGAACCGGATGGAGCGGCAAAGCGTCGGGCCGAAATCGCTCTCGAGCACGGTGTCGGCGGAACCGCAAAACGGGCACCTGACCGGGTCGCCCTCGCCTCGCACGGCGGAGAGCGGAATGAACGTCAGCGAAGGGGTCTGGTCCGCGTGTTGACCCGGGGGGGTGACTCCGTATGCCTTCAGCGCCTCACGGCCTCGCTCGGTCATTCGATCGCTGGTCCAGGGTGGGGAGTAGAGGAACCGAACCCGGACGGCGCGCCCCTCGCTGACCGCCTTGACTGCGGCAGTTACGTCCTCGTGAATGACATCGAGCGCCGGACAGCCCACAAACGTGGGCAACAGGTCGACCTCCACGGCGTCATCGGACGTTCGTACGGCTTCAACGAGCCCCAGATCGGTGATCGAGCAGGGGGGAATCTCGGGATCGTGGACGGTGGCGAGCGCCTGCCAGACCTGGTCTCTCACCATCGGGCTCCCGGATGGGTTCGGTAGAGGGAAGTCATCTCTTCCCAGAGTGGCAGGAAATCTTCCGAGTGCCTGCCGCGCCGCCCGCCCGCCCCAGCGAACTCGCCTTCGTGAATCCATCTGCCGTCGCGATAGGCAAGACCCGGTGAGCGAAAGCCGTCTTCGGCATCGGAGATCTCTCCCGACCCGGTCGGAACCATCTCTCCGACGGTGGCGTGCCGCTCCAGGACGTAGTCGAGCGATGCCTGTTCGAGCTGCTGTCCGACCCGCTGGAGCCACGAGGACAGGAGGTCTTCGCTCGGTCGGGGGAGAACGCCCTGCTCAACGAGCTCGCCCTCCCCCGTCAGCGGTTCGAACAACGCCACGGCATCGCCCAGTGCTGCGGACAGACCCGCCGCGAATCGATCACGCCCATCGGCTGGGCCCCGGGCGAGCTTCCCGAACCAGCTCTCGGCGTGGTCGAGGTGGTACTTCTCCTCGAGCTGGATGACCTTCGCCAGATCCGCGAGCTCGGCCCAGGTCGACGAGGTGAGCGCGTCGATTCGGGTCGCGTCGGCGGCGTCGTACAGAAAGTGGCGAGCGAGGGTGTAGGCCCAGTCCTTGTTGGGTCGCTCGCAGAGCACCGCGTTGCGGTATTCCTCCGGCCGGCGACCCAGGGCCAGCCCGTCCTCGTCTCGATCCGTCAGGCCGGAGTCACGGGCCAGCCGGTACAGAATTCGGGCGTGCGCCATCTCGTCCTGGGCGATCGACGAAAACGCCAGATCCTCCTCGATGTACGGAGCCCAGCCGGTCCACTCGGCATGGCGGTGGCCAAGGATGAACTCGTCATCGGCCAGCGCCAGCGCCAGCTCCAGCCGCGGCTCCCCCACGCCGCCTTCGCCGTTCACCTGGGGCCCCGCCCGACCGGCGGACGCGGCCGGTCGATCCTCAGACCGCGCTCAGCGAGCAATTTGCTCACCCTCTTGTGCTTACCCCCCACGCCGGCGTACGCCTCCTGCCGCCGGTACGAGTGGTCGGTGACGCCGCCCAGGACATCGCCCGGATAGGTTCCGACGTGGAGCTCCTCGGCGCCTCGGCGGCGGACGCCGTAGGCCACGCCCTCCTTGTGGCGGAAATGGGTCTCCTTCGCCAGCACCAGCGCCAGAGCGGCGTCCGGAGCCTTGATGCTTCCGACCCATGCGAAATCGTCGTCGGCGGTTCGCTTTCCGAACACGTCCCAGACCGGCATGCCCGGCCCGCGCCTAGGCCGCTTCGGGAATTCCGGCGAACACCTCGCGAACCCAGGCGTGGTTGTCCCACATCGCCTTGCGGTACATGAGGCGAATCGCCGTCATAGGGCCATTCCCCCGGATCGTCTGCCAGAAGTCATCCCAGCCCGGGTCGGACCAGTCCCACTCGCCTCGCTCCTCGTTCCATTGGAGTTTGTCGTCCGGGACGGAGATGCCGAGGTCCCAGAGTTTCGGAACGTAGGTGGAGAAGAACTCCTGGCGGAGGCTCTCGTTCGACCGGGTCTTGATCCCCCAGTACAGAAGCATGTCCTTCTTCGATGACTCGGGTCCGAAGAAATGCATGATCGGGCGCCACCACCGATCCACGGCGTCCTGGAACATCTGCCGCTGCTCGTCCGTACCCGAGACCAGCTCGAGGACCAGCTCCTCACCGTGGCGGAGGTGGAGCGACTCCTCCGGACAGATCCGCCGCATCGCCCGCACGTACGGGAGGTAGGACGCATCCAGGAGCGCCTTTTGGTTCACCAGCGCCGCGCCGTCGATCAGCCAGCCGATGACGGCGACGTCCCCCCACGTGTACGTCGGGTAATGGAAGACGTTGTGGAACTTGGTCCGGCCGTTCACCAGGTCGTCGAACATGGCCTCGCGGCTCTTTCCGAGGTCCTCGGCCACGCGGTACAGGATCTGCCCGTGACCCACTTCGTCCTGCACCTTCGCGGTGAGTGAAAGTTTCCGCTTGAGCGTGGGGGCCCGAGGGATCCATTCGCGTTCGGGAAGCGCCCCCATCACTTCGGAGTTCGCGTGCATCTCGATGAACTTGAGCGCGGCCTGCCGGTATTCGTCCGGCATCCAGTCACCGGCCTCGATCTTCTCCCCGGCGTCGATGCGTGCCTTGAACTCGGCGGTTCGTTCCGCGTAGGTCATGGAGCAATGTTACTGCCGGTTGCCACCGGCCCAGCGGCGTTCCCGCAGGCTACGGCCCGGGGCCCAGACCGAGCTCTCGATGCATCACGCCCATGCACCGATCCATGACGACCGACAGGCCGCCTTCTCCGGCGATTCGGGCGGCCTCCTCCGACACGATGCCTTCCTGAAGCCAGAGGACCTTCGCCCCCTTCGCGACGGCGTCCCTGGCGATGCGGGGGGCCTCCTCGGCGGGCCGGAACACCTCGACCACGTCCACCGGCACATCGACCTCGGCCAGGGACGTGAATGCCCGCTCGCCGAGGATCTCGCCGCCGCGCGGATTGACCGGGACGATCCGGTAGCCCTGGCCCTTCAGGTAGGCCGGGATGTAGTGGCCGGGCTTCTCCACGTCGTTCGAGGCGCCGACCACCGCGATCGTTCTGGTCTCCTCGTAGATGCGCCGAAGCTCGTCCGCGGTCGGTTCTGCCATATCGGCGCCGCTAATCGAGAAGTCCCTTGAGCAAGCTCGTCAGCTGCGCGTGGTGGGAGGGCGTGTCGAACATCAACAACTGATGTGAATCCAGCACCTGATTGTCCACGTGGCCGTCGCGGCGAATGTACACGGCCGGATGGATGTCCCCCTGGTCGTCGGTCTCCACGGTGATCGCCACCGCGTCGGGTCCGGACTCGTCCACGAAGTACGCCAGGGGAACGATCCCCGCGTCGACGATTCCCGAATCCGGCTCGAACTCGAGCACCCTGGCCAGGTACGACTGCTGGTTCCATAGCTCGGGAGCGCGGGTCGCCTCGTCGAGGAGGTATGGGACCACCGCCGAAGCGTCGAGGCGCCGCCGTTCGGGTTGCGCTCCGAACTTCGTGGCGGCGATGTGCTCCGCCATGACCCTGGCGTTGTATCGAAAGCCGTGGACCGCGGCCGAGTTGCTCGGGATCCCGTATTTCTTGAGGCCGATGGCCCCCTGCGTGATCGAGCCGGCGAAGTAGATGCCGGGAACCGACCCGCTCTCCCAAAAGGGCGTTTGGGCGGGAAGACGGCCCTGATAAAACGTGGAGACGCCGATGTCTGGAAGATCCCCGAGCGGGGTGGTGAACCCGGTGGCCGCGATGACCTCGTCCACCTCGAACACCAGGTCGCCGGGGTGCGAGGTTCCCTTCGCCGTGACGCGATACCCCCGGCCCGTTCGCTCGACCCGTTCGATGGCGGCGTCGAGCACGACGTTGCCCCCGCCAAGGATGTGGTCTTCGTAGGGCTGCATGTAGCGCGCCCTGGCCCCGGCAGTCGAATGCGTGAGCACCGAGATCCTCGCTGGCCTTGGCGATCCCAGAATGATGCGGCGCGCCGTCGGGAGGAGGCCGTCCGCGATCTCGAACCCGGAATTCCGCTTTCCCATGATGAACACGTCCTTGCCGGTGTAGTAACGGCCCGGCTTGGTCTCCACATAGTGGGGAACCGATTCGACCCCCGGGATGTCCGGTTTCCACGGTTCGGTCATGCCGACCGCGAATACCACGACACCCGCGCGATACTCACCGTCGGACGTCTGGAGCGTGAAGGCGTCGTCCTCCCGCGTGGTTCCCTCCCATCGGCACTGATACCGAACGGTGAGGCCGGCCCGTTCGGCGAACGCGGCCAGCCCCGCCTCCATCTCCGAGCGCGCGGGGAAGTACGACGTCCCGTCCATGAACTCCGGGACCAAGGCGCGAATCGGCGCCTCTTCGGCCAGCATGCTGTTCCAGTCGAACCATTCGTACGCCCGGCTCCCTCGTTCGGCGGGCGCTTCCGGCTTGGTCCACGTGATCAGGCGCTGGAAGAGCGGAAATCGTTGAAACATCCCGGCCGGGGCGTCGTCTTGCGACATGACTGCGTGCTGGATCCCGAGCCTGCTGAGGCAGTAGCTGGTCTGCAAGCCACCCGGTCCGCTCCCCACGACGACCACCGGGTACTCACCCGGAGGAAACGGCTTGCCGTTCAGCTGCGCCACTGGGTGGCCGCCCGAAGTCTGCGCGCCTCCATCTGAAGCATTCGATACATGACGGGCGGATTCATGGTGAGGAACTCCTGGACGTCGGGTCCGGGAAGCACCAGACATCGAAGCGGGCTGGTCGCCACGACATCGGCGATGGGTGACTCGCCAAGCAGGATGGAGACCTCACCGAAGAAGTCGCCGCGACCAAGGTGGGCGGTTCGTTTTCCATCCGTCTGCACGTCGGCCTCGCCGTCGAGGATCACGTAGAAGTTCCCGCCGGGAAAGCCCTGGCGAATGATTCGCTGACCTTGGTTGAACCACTCCTCTTCGAAGGTGTGGGCGACCGCTTCCAGCTGCGGCCGGGTCAGGTCGGCGAACAACGCGAGCCCCCCGAGGATCATCAGGATTTCGTCTCTGTCGCTCACGCCGCCTCCGAAAAGGAGAGATATCCCTCGGCGCCCGAGCCTACCCGAACCAAACCCCCTCCCGACGGCACGCGGGTACCATGCCGAGTAGCGAGCAGGGAGGACGACGACATGACGGCGGACACATACCAGCTCCTGATCAACGGCGAGTTCCTGGACGCGGCGTCCGGAGAGACGCTCGAGTCCATCGACCCCTCCACCGGCGAGCCGTTCGCGGCGGTGGCGAGCGCCGGTGCGGACGACGTGCAGCAAGCGGTCAAGGCCGCGCGCCGGGCGTTCGACGAGGGGCCGTGGCCGAAGATGAAGGGCCGCGAGCGCGCCGGCTATCTGCTGAAGGTCGCCGACCTCGTCAAGCAGAACGCGAAGCACCTCGCCGAGCTCGAGTCTCGGGACGCCGGCCACACGATCCGAATGTCCAAGGGCGCCGACATCGGGATGGTGATCTCTACCTTCCGCGTCTTCGCCGAGCTCGCGGCGAAAGAGAGCGACGAGGAGCCGCTCCCCCGCAATCCGGGCTCGACCAACTACCTCCGCTACGACCCGATCGGCGTGTGCGCGGCCATCACCCCGTGGAACTTTCCGATCCAGATGGCCGCGTGGAAGATCGCCCCGGCCATCGCCGCAGGAAACACGCTCGTGATCAAGCCGGCCGAACAGGCGCCGTTGACGACCATCGAGATCGGCCGTCTCTGCATGGAGGCCGGGATCCCGGAGGGCGTCGTCAACGTCGTCCCGGGCACCGGTCCCGACGCCGGCGAGCCCCTGGTGTCGAGCCCGCTCGTCGACAAGGTGGCGTTCACGGGTTCAACGGAAATCGGGCGCCGGGTCATGGAGATCGCGGCCGAGAACATCAAGAAGGTCACGCTCGAGCTCGGAGGGAAATCGGCGGCCATCGTCCTCGACGACGTCGACCTCGACTACGCCGTCGACGGGGCGCTCTGGGGCGTCTTCTTCCACAGCGGACAGGTCTGCTCGGCCGGAACGCGGCTTTTGGTCCAACGAGGGATCCAT
>DASVPT010000032.1:0-7069 GCA_036389535.1 Actinomycetota bacterium | reverse complement strand
TGAGAGGAGAACGTAATGGCGCGGGTTCGCATCGGACTCGACATCGGCGCAACCGCCGTGCGGGCCGCCGAGCTCTCTGCGCGCGGCTTTCCTCCCGCGCTGGTTCGGGCGGCGCAGGTCCCGCTGCCGCACGGCGCCGTGTCCGGCGGCGAGGTCAAGGACAAGGCCGTCGTGGTTGAGGCGCTCCAGGACCTGTGGCGCAGCGGGAAGTTTCGGGGCCGCGAGGTCCTTCTGGGCATCGCCAACCAGCGCGTCGTGGTCCGCGAAGTCTCGGTCCCGTGGCTCGAGCCGAAAGAGCTCCGGCAGTCCCTGCCCTTCCAGGTCCAGGAATCCGTGCCGATTCCGCTCGACGAGGCCGTCCTCGATTACCACGTGTTGGAGGAGTTCGAGCACGAGGGTCGGCGCATGGTCAAGCTCCTCCTCGTTGCGGCCCACAAGGCGATGATCGGCCAGGTCGTCGAGGCAGTCGAAGCCGCGAAGCTTCGTCCGGTCGGGCTCGACCTCACCCCGTTTGCGATCGTCCGTTCCGTCGGATCGAGCGACGGTGCTCTTGACGGAGAAGACGAAGCCATCGTCGACATCGGATCCGACATCACCAGCATCTGCGTCCACTCGTGGGGAGTCCCGCGGTTCGTGCGGATCCTGCAGTCCGGTGGGCGTGACGTCACCGAGGCGATCTCTCGTTCCCTCGACCTTCCGGCCGAGGAAGCAGAGCGCATCAAGCGCGGCCTGGACGGCCACGACCCCGAGCGACTGGCGCAGGCGCAGCGCGTCGCCGCCGATCGAGCGTCCGTGTTCGCTCAGGATGTCCGTTCCTCGCTGGAGTTCTACCTGTCCCAGGCGCCATCGTCGCGGCTCGCCAGGGTTCTGGTCTCCGGCGGCGGATCGAAGCTCGAAGGATTGCGGCCGCTGCTCGAGGAAGAGCTTCCGGCCGATGTGGTGCAGGGCCGCCCCTTCCACCGGGTCCGGCCCGATCTCAACCTGCCCGAGGAAGTGATGGCCGAGGCCGAGCCGCTGCTCGCCGTGGCCGTCGGATTGGCATTGCCGGGAGGCCGAGCATGACCCAGGTCAACCTTCTCCCACAGGAAGTCCAGGCCTCGAGGCGCACCCGCCGGCAGACCACCATGGTGGTGTCGGCCGTGGGCGGCGTCCTCGGCCTGCTCATCGTGATCTTCATCCTTCAGTCCGCGCGGTTGGCTGCGGCGAGCCACCAGCTCGACGAGCAGCGAGCCGTCAACGGCCAGCTTGAGACGCAGATCGGACGCCTCACGGAGTTCGAGCAGCTCAAGCAGTCCGTCACCACCAAGCAGGATCTGCTCTCGAACTTGCTTCAGGGCGAAATCCTCTGGTCGGGCGTGCTCCGCGACGTCTCCGTGGTGATCCCGAAGGACATGTGGCTGACCTCGATGAGCGGAAGCATGCAGGTCAACACGACCACCACGCCGGGCGTGGTTCCCACCACCACGTCGAGCGAAGGCCTGGTCGGGAACATCCAGTTTCAGGGGATCGCTTTTCACCACACCACGGTGGCCGAGTGGCTCGATCACCTGGCCCGGGTGAAGGGATGGCTGAACCCCTGGATCAGCACGTCCAGCAAGCAGGGAAACCAAACCCAGGTCTCGTTCACCAGCTCAGTCGACCTCGGCGTCGACGCAACGACGGGGAGGCAATAGTGGCTCGGCGCGGTCCCATCATCGCGGCGGTCGGAGGCATCGCCCTCATCGTGCTGATCGTGGCCACGATCATCCTGCCGAAGGCATCGCAGGTTCGTGAGCGGCAGGGCGAGGTCGATGTGGCGAAGCAGCAGCAGATGCAGCTGCAGCTCCGGCTCGAGCAGCTGCGGGCCCTGCAGCAGGAAGCGCCGAAGAACCGCCGGCGCCTCGCGCAGCTCGATGCCGAGATCCCTCAGACCGCCGACCTTCCGGGGTTGATCCGGATGCTGAACGGCATCGCGAGCAACTCTGGCGTGGACTTCATGACGATCGCCCCATCGTCCCCGACAGCGTCGCAGTTCAACGTGTCGGTGATCCCGACGCAGCTGAACGTCACGGGGCGGTTCTTCGCCGTGGACCAGTACCTCTACCGGCTGGAGAACATGCCGCGCGCGGCAAAGGTCACCAGCGTCCAGGTCTCGCCGACAAGCGGCGGCCTCAACTATCTCTCGATCGCCCTCAGCGTCGAGTTCTACACGATGGACACGACGGCCGGGCCCGGGACGACACCGAGCGGCGGCGAGACCGGCCCGACCACCACGCCACCCGCCTCCGGGTCGGCGCCCACCCCGGCGCCATCTCCGGCGACCGGCGCCACACCCGCAGCCACACCGAGCCTTCCAGGAGCCTGAGCCATGGACATGATGCCTCGCCAACCACACGCCCGAATCGTCCTTGCAGCGATCTTCACCGTATCCATCGGCGGCCTGTTTCTCGCCGGCAACCGGGGCGTTCGACCGGGTGCATCCGTCTCGACCGCCCCCGCTGACCGGCGGGTCGTGGCCCAACCCCCCGCGCTGAACATTCAGGCCCCCCCGGCCCAGGTCGCCCTCCCTTCGCTCGGCCGCGATCCGTTCGCGGGCAACCGGCAGAAGGAAACGAAGCCCGCGCAGCCGCTGACGTCAGGCGATCTGTCGTTGCCGGTCGTCCCGGCCACGTCCACAAACGCTGGATCGGTGACATCGAGCGTGGGCGCCGCGGTAGGGGTCTCGGTTCCCACGTCGGCGCCGGCAGTCGGAAGCGTGGTCAAGAACACGGTCTCCACGGTCACCAAGACCGTCTCCAACACGACAGGAACCAACGTCCAACCGACCGCGCCGACCGATCCGGTTTCGAACCTCGATCCGTCGGTCCCGAGCGTCGGAGACGAAGGTGCCGCGACGGCCGATGACGTCAAGTCGCCGGCCGATTCGAGCCCCGGGCGCAAGGCCGGTCATTACCGATCGACTGCACCGGAGATCTACCTGCGTTCGAAAGACGAGACCAGGCCACGTGGCAGTGGCGCCAGCGCCAGCGCGAACGCGAGCAAGAAGCGATCGCACGGTTCGTCGCACGGTTCTGGCGCGGCCCCGCGATCGAGACGCCGCGGCCACGGTCACGCCTATGGATGGAACCGGTGGAACGCCACCTGCGACCCGAACGCCCGCCCGTATTCGCACACCGGCTGCTGGAGGTAAAGGATGCCGCTCTCACCTCGTGACCGCCGCGCTCTCATCATCGCCGGCGCCGTGATGCTCGTGGCCCTCATCGGATTCTTCCTGTTCGTGTCGAAGGGCACGAAGGAAGCTTCCCCCCCGGCAACCTTCACCACCCAGCCGCAGGCGAACCCGCAACCGTCCCCGACGTCCACGCCGCCGCGGGTCCTCATCGCCGCGGGCCGCGATCCGTTCCAGCCGCTGGTCGGTCCCAGTCCCACGTCTTCGCCCACGACCACCCCGGGGACCACCGGAGGCACGGGAACCGGAACGACCGGGACCGGAACGACCGGGACCGGAACGACCGGGACCGGAACGACCGGCACGGGGACGACGGGAACGGGCACCTCCGGTTCCAACACGACCACCGGGAGCTCGTCGGGAAGCGGGCAGGGGGTCCCGCCACTCACCGGCTGAGCCCGCTCGTCACCGGTATCATCGGCGCTCGTGGATCACGGGAGCCGGCGGGAAAAGCTGATCGCCCGATTGCAGGACATCGGTGTGGACGGCTTTCTGGTGACGAGGCTCCCGAACGTTCGATATCTCACCGGATTCACGGGATCGAACGGGCAGCTCATCCTCACCAGGAACGAGGCCGTCTTTCTGACCGACGGCCGCTACGAGGAACAATCCCGGCGGGAGGTCCCGGACGCGCGCCGCGTCACGTATTCCGCCGAGTTCCGTCGCTCGTTCGTCGAGGTCTGCGGCGAGGCTGGCATCACGCGGTTGGCCTTTGAAGCAACCGGCTTGACGTACAAGACCCATCGGGATCTCTCTGCCACCGGAACCGAGCTCGTGCCATCGGAGCAGGAGATCGAGCGGTTGCGGTGGATCAAGGACGCCGAAGAGATCGAGCGGCTCAACGAGGCGCAGGCGGTCGCGGATGACGTTTTCGACGTGATCACCGGCAAGCTCGCCGAGGGCATCTCCGAGCGGGATCTGGCGTTCGAGCTGGACCTGGCGTTGCGGCGCTCGGGAGGCGACGACATGGCCTTCGACACGATCCTGGCCTTCGGCGAGAACTCCGCCGAGCCCCATCATCCCCCCGGCACCCGGCAGCTCGAGCGGGGCGATGTCGTGAAGATGGATTTCGGGTGCGTCGTGGACGGCTACCACTCCGACATGACCCGCACGGTCTCGTTCGGAGAACCGCCGGAGAAGCTGCGCGAAGTCTACGAAGTCGTCCAGGCCGCCCAGCGGGCGGGCGTGGACGCGGTGCGGGCGGGAGTCAAGGGTGGCGAAGCGGACGAGGCCTCGCGACGGGTCATTCGTGAAGCTGGGTACGGTGACGACTTCAAGCACTCGCTCGGCCACGGCGTGGGCCTGGAGATCCACGAGGGACCGACGCTTCGGACCGGCGGCGACGACGTGCTGCCGGAAGGAGCCGTCGTGACGGTGGAACCAGGGATCTACCTCGACGGTGTGGGAGGCGTTCGGATCGAGGACATGGTTGAGGTCCAGGCCGAAGGGTGCCGGGTCATCCCCAAGACACCGAAGGAGCTGATCGTCCTGTGAGCGTCAGCACCAACGACCTGAAGCGGGGAATGACGCTGGACCTCGACGGCCAGCTCTACCAGATCATCGAATTCCAACACGTCAAGCCGGGAAAGGGCGGGGCCTTCGTCCGGACGAAGCTTCGGAACGTGAAGACGGGCGGCGTCGTCGACCGGACGTTCAATGCCGGAGTCGAAGTGGGCCTGGCCATCGTGGAACGCCGGGAGATGCAGTACCTCTATCGCGATGCCGAGGGATTCGTGTTCATGGATACCGACACGTACGAGCAGCACCACGTCCCCGAGGGCGTCGTTGCGGACGCGGCGAATTACCTGACCGAGGGGGCGACCGCCGTGGTCGCCGTCCATGACGCCAACGCCATCGGCGTGGAGCTGGCGGCCTCGGTCACGCTTCGGGTGGCGGACACGGATCCGGGAATTCGGGGCGACCGGGTGAGCGGCGCCATGAAGCCGGCAAAGTTGGAGACCGGACTGGTGGTCCAGGTTCCGCTGTTCGTCGAACCGGGCGACATGGTGAAGGTGGACACCAGGACCGGGGAGTACCTCACCCGGGCGAAATAGGGGACCATGGGCCACGCTTCCGCGCTCGGCCCCGGCGAGGAACACCGCCCACATCGACGGATCGGGCATCGAAAGCGCCGGAACGCCAGACGATCCGCCATCGACATCCTGTATCAGGCAGATGTGACCGAACGTGATCCGCTGGAGGTCATGGAAGAGTGGCGACGTGCCGGGCGAACGGTTCACGAGTACACCGAAGAGCTTGTTCGCGGCGTCGAGGAGCGAGTTCGTGACATCGATCGAGTGCTCGGCGAGAACGCCGAAGAGTGGACCGTCCCTCGAATGGCTGCAGTCGACCGAGCCATCCTCCGTGTGGCGTCCTACGAGCTCTCTGCCGGGATCCCTCCCGCGGTCGCCATCAACGAGGCGGTGGAGGCGGCGAAGGATCTCTCGACCGAGGACTCGGGGCGGTTCATCAACGGCGTGTTGGGACGGATTGTTGCCCGAAGCGCGGAAGCGGAGGGGGCAGGGCCTACCTAGCTAGGGCTTGGAGCTGCGCTCGGCGTCCTCATCTTCGCGCTCGCCCTCTCGCATCCCGTGCTTGAACTCTCGCGTCGATTTTCCGAGCGAACGGGCCAGGTCCGGAAGCCGTCTGGCGCCGAACAGCAGCAGGATGATTCCGAGAATGATGAGGAGCTCGGCGATTCCAAGGTTCACGATGGTGCTCCCTTCCGGATACCGCGTACTCAATAGTACGCCCGCAACGTGCCGAATGCGCCCTCGCCCCGGTTGACAGCGGTTCGCGAACGCCTATCCTCTCCTTCGACTAAAGCCCCTTTAAGTCGGTCCCGTGAGACCGGGAAGGGAGAAAACCAGATTGAGCGGACTTTGGCGCCTCGCGGACGCGAGGCGTTCTTTTTTGCGGTGAGCCCGCTGATCGAACGATCGCGGCTGCTCGAGGCGGCTGACATTCGCAGAGCCGTCACCAGAATCGCCCACGAGATCCTGGAGCGGAACGACGGCGGCGGTCAGATCGCGCTCGTCGGCATCGCTGCTCGCGGTGACGACCTGGCCCGCCGGTTGGCTTCCGAGATCGAGCGAATCGAGGATGTCCGGGTCCCGGTCGGGGTCCTGGACATCACGTTCTACCGAGACGACATCGGGATGCGAGCCGAAGCGCCCGAGGTTCACGAGACGCGGATCGACTTCGACATCACAGACGCCACGGTGGTGCTCGTCGACGACGTCCTCTTCACCGGACGCACCATCCGGGCGGCCATGGACGCGTTAGTCGATTTCGGCCGTCCTCATGCCATTCAGCTTGCGGTGCTGGTGGACCGGGGCCACCGAGAGCTCCCGATCCGCGCCGACTACGTGGGGAAGAACGTGCCGACCCGAAAGGACGAGGACGTTCAGGTCCGCCTCGCCGAGACCGACGGAGAGGACGCGGTGGTGCTGGGCGACCGAGCGGCCGGTGGCGACGAATCCACGGTCGCGGTGGCGGGCCGAACCGAAGCCGGGATTGGAGGAACCGGATCGCGATGATCAAGCATCTGCTCTCGATCAACCAGCTTGGCCGAGACGACATTGTCCGGATCCTGGACACCGCGGGCAGCTTTCGGGAGGTGGGAACCCGCCTCATCAAGAAGGTCCCTGCGCTTCGCGGCCGCACCGTCGTGAACCTCTTCTACGAGAACTCGACGCGAACGCGCATCTCGTTCGAGCTCGCGGCGAAGCGGCTCTCCGCCGACGTCATCAACTTCTCAGCCAGTGGGTCTTCGGTCTCGAAGGGCGAGAGCCTGAAGGACACGGCGCTGACCCTTCAGGCCATGGGAGCCGACGCCATCGTCATCCGGCACTCCTCGTC
>DASVPT010000031.1:0-2779 GCA_036389535.1 Actinomycetota bacterium | reverse complement strand
CCAGCCCCGGATCGTTCCGGTTGGATCGGTGTTCTCCAGGTCGTCCGTTACGACGTCTCGCGCGTCGTCGAGCTTCCCGCTGTTGAACGCGTCATAGAAGCGTTGAACAGTGGACTGAGCCTCACCCATGTCGCCCCCCCTTCTCCGCGTAACGAACGATAGGTCTTGGGGGCGTGTCTTGCCAAGCGGGACCCCCGCCGATGTCAGAGTCCAGAGGCCTGGACCTTAGACCGCGCACTGATCTCGAGGAGCACCAAGGGCTTTCGACGCAATCGGTAGGCCACGCGACCCAACGCGGGGAGCGGCCCAAACTTCCTCCGAAAGGCCCGCCGAACGGCCGCTGGCATGGCATCGGTGACAACCCGCGCGACTCCTGGCTCGGACGGTCCCAGGGGTGTTCCTCTCATGGTGCAGGGGGCAATTTCGACGTTCGGGTTTCTTCTGATGCGCTTGACCTTGCCGGGCGCACGGCTCGCTGCGTAGGCATTGCCGTCGACCACGACGACCCACATGGGCGTCGCGACCGCTGTACCGTCTCGCCGGTGAGTCGTGAGCAATCCGAACCGACCGTCCAGGGCTTCGAATGGCATTTGCTCCTCCCAGTGCCGTGAGTTGAGCAACATACAACAGCGTTGAGCGATACTCAACCGGGCGAGGTGAGGAGAGACCGAAGGAGGCTTTTTGGCCAAGACGCGCCACGAACGTGACCGGTCAGAGAAGGTCAACGAGTTGCTCGATGTCGCCGAACAACTATTCAAGGAGCGAGGCTACGTCGGGACGACGACAGCCCTACTGGCCGACGCTGCGGGAGTGGCGCAGAACGCGGTCTATTGGTACTTCCCTTCGAAGGACCATCTCTTCGTAGCGGTTCTCGAGCGGATGCTCGACGCACTGGTTGCCGATGTGGCGAAGGATCATGGCCTCACGCTCGAGTCGCGGGTGACTCGGACGGTGAAGCGATTGCAGCAGACCGAAGATCTGCGAGTGGCGCTCCTGGAGCGGTCGCGAGAGTCGGATATCGCCGCAGCGTTCGCGACGAAAATGCGCGCCACGCTCTATTCGCTGTTGGTCGAGGCCGTCCGCCGCGAGGTTCCAGAGGGTAACCATCCGATGATCGCCCGCGGCATCCTTGCCGTGGCAGACGGCACTCACGGGATGCCCACGGAAGAGCGACTCGGCCTGGTGGCGTTCGCCGTACGGAAGTTCGTCGAGCACTAGGCGCACTCCACAACCCGACGGGGGCCCGTTACCCCCAGAAGCGCCATGTCCCCCATCGAATACTCAAGCTCTTGCCCTGCGCGGTGTTCACCAGCGGACGAGAGGGGCGCGGACCTTCCCCATAAACCTGTGGCAGTTTCAGAAGTAACCGCCAAGTCGAGGGCTTGGCAACGGCGCGGAACGGCTCAACTTCGAACCACGATCTCCTGAAACGAAATCGAGCCTTCATGGGCGTGGTGTCAGGAGACCTACGTCGCTGCGTCAGCCGGCGGATTCGGGCCCGTCGACGTTGATCACCGGCGGTCCGGTCCCGCTCCGGGCGGCGATAAGGGTCCCCTCCTCCTCGAGTGGATTGGTCTCGCGGTGGATCGCTCCCTTCGGGACAAAAAGGAAATCGCCCGGCCCTGCCTCTTCGACATCAGCTCCGCCCGAACCGAACTCCATTCGCAACCGACCCGATGCGACGTAGATGACGGATTCGTACTCGCCGTGGTGGTGCCATCCTGACGCCATTCCGGGTTCAGTTCGAACGAGACCCGCCCACATCCGGTCCGTGCTGACCGCGGCCTCTCGAATCATCCCGGGCGTGCTGTCGTCTAATAAACGGTCGCCTTTCCGAATCAGCCGAATTCGGTCCCAAGCCATCGCGTCCTCCCAGATCTATCCCTCAAGTGATCGGTTCTCGGCCCGGTAGGGCCGGATGACGTCCATGTACGGCTTGGATCGCCGTCCCAGTAGTTCAACCGCCGGATCTGATTGCATGGCCGACCGTCCTGATATGCCTGTCAGGAATTCTGAACTAATTCTGACCTGAGCGGGATCGGACGGTACCGTCTCAGAGCCGTGGGCGTAAGCATTTTCGCGGCTCAGAAGCGGTAGGGGTGGGATTTGAACTCACGAGAGGCATCCCGGAGAACGTGCGGCTCTTCCGGAGCGCGCAAGTCGAAACCTTCTTTTGACTCCTACCCGACTGAGACGGTCACGGTTCCTGAATCACAATCTCCGTCGAAGTCGCAAACGTTATAGCCAAACGAGTCAATCCCGTTCACGGTCGGCGTATAGGTCCAGTCTCCATTCGGATCGATAACGACGGACCCATTCGTCGCCGGGCTCCCCATGGTCACGGTGATGGGAGTGTCGCTCAGACCAGTGTCATTGCTGAGCACGTTGCCAGACACCGGCGTGGCGGGAGGAGTCGCCGCCGCGTCCGCCACGGCGACCGGCATGTCATCCGGAAGGACGGTGATCGAGACGATCGCCGTATCGCACTCTCCTTGAGCGTCGCAAACCTTGTAGCTGAACGTATCCACTCCAACGGCCAGAGGCTCCGGAGTAAAGGTCCAGGTCCCCGAGTGATGCACGATCGCCGTGCCGGCACCGGGATTACTGGTTTTGGAAACCTGAATAGGCGTGTCTCCAATTCCCCCGTCGTTTGCAAGGACGTTTCCTCCAACGGCAGTGGCAGACCTGGTGGTAGCAAAGTCGTTGACCGCGGTCGGGTTGTGGTTAGGCGGAGGAGGCGGCGGCGATGCAAGCGACGTTGACAAGTTGGCCGTCGGAC
>DASVPT010000030.1:0-6330 GCA_036389535.1 Actinomycetota bacterium | reverse complement strand
ATTACAGAAGACTGTTCACATATGGCGGCCCTGGCAGCCCCGACCGGCGTGGGCCGCGAGAAGCAAGAATGGCCGTTAACCGGTCCGGGCGACTGTGGCTCGAAAGGCCCGCATCACAATACCCACCGTTTCACCGAGAAGACTTCGTCTCGCAACGGCCACGCCGGCAACGTACACGGCCAAGGCGCCGGATCCAATGACGAGTGCGGCGCCGATCGTCGGCGCCACCGACGATGCGATGTAGGCGCCACTACCTCCGCAGATCGCGGCGAGCAGCGTCGGCGTTACCATTGGGGAAACGAGCCTCGCCCCGATTAAGCGGTGAACCTTGCGCCCGAGAATCACTGCTTCAATGAGCGATGCAGCCGTCCACCCGAGACCTACCGCGACAACGCCCAACGGAACCAAAAGCGGAAACGTTATGGCGAACCACGTGACCGACGACAAAAGCATTGCACGAAGAACCGTCCCTGTTTCCCCCGCCGAGTAGAGGTATCCCGCGGTCGCCACGGAGATCGGGCCGTTGATCAGAAGGCCAACCGCTGCAGCCGGGACCACGACACTTGCTGGGCTCCACTCTGGCCCAAATACTGACGGCATGAAGGCTGGCGCCGCAGCGACGAGGGGAACAAGGAGGACGCCTGTGCCGACAGCCACGATCCCAACGCCCCGCTCAAGTAGCGGGCGCGGCTCTTCCCCGGCTTTTACTAGCCGTGCTATGGCCGGGTAGGAAACACGCCAGAGCGATTCGAAGACCAGAAACGGAATCTGAAGCAATCGGCTGGCTAGGGTCCACAACCCGAGTACCGAGACGCCCGCGATGATTCCGGTTCCGATGTTCACCCCTTGCAGTCGCACGAGGTTCGCCAATTCGACGGCCTGATACTGAGCGCCGAACCGCAAAAGACCGCGGATCCTATGCAGGGAGAGGCTCGGCCGGACGAACCCCACGGGGCCAAAGCTGATCATCACGGTGCTACCTGTTACGGCGCGAACGATCGACGCTGTCGCATAACCCCACACGCCCCAGCCCATTGCGACGGTCGCCACGGCCCAGACGTAGAAGGCGATCCACTCCATGAGCTCGAACGTTACGAGGCGTTTGAAGAGGAGGTTTCGTTCGAGGATGACCCAGCCTGGTGTCTTGAGCGTCAGGATCGGTAGACCTGCCACCATGACTGCGGTGATCCTGCCGACCTGCCCAAATGGCCACGCCACAGCCGCAATGGCGAGGGTAAAGAGAATGCTGAGGACGAGCTGAAGACCGACGAGGCTTTCGAATTCGGTGCGTATCGGCGCATCTCGTCGGCGGATAAAACCGGCTCCCAGGCCGGCGTCCGAGAGAAACCCCATGAACGCCATGAGCGTTGCTCCGAATGCAACCACGCCGAACTGTCGCGGCACGAGGAGGCGAGCCAAGATGATGTTGCCGAGCAGGCCAAGAAGCCTGACGAGGACGCCACGGACGCCCACGACAGCGGCTCCGGCCGCTGCCTCGCGGCGTATCTCCGCAACGGATATGTCTCTGTCAGAAAGATCGTTCTCGCTCGCGCTCCGAGGACCGCCGGAAGGTTCGCTGGGAGGTTCCATAGCTGAGGCTAACGCCGCGCAATCAGGACGATCTCCTCGCCGACATCGCCGCCCACGCGGACGAAGAGCTCTTCAACGATCGCCCAGGCCCTCGCCCACCATGGTCTTAGGGAGCTCGGATCCGAGTCAAGGGCGCTCTTCCCCGTCTCTCTGATCACCTGGCTCCGCGCCAGGGTCTCTACAGCACCACCGGTGATGGTTCGGGCATGTACTTCCGTAAAGCCGGCCTGGGGAACAAGAGCCCGCAAGACTGAAACCGGAAACAGGTAGAGATGGCGGGGCGGGTCGAGATGGAGCCACGATTGACCGAAGACGCGATGGGCGAGGCTCGAAGGGTTCGGGGTAACCGAAACCAGGGCACCGCCGGGCTTCAGAATCCGGCGTGCTTCAGTCAGAAAGCTGAGAGGGTCCGTCAGGTGCTCCACTACGTGGCTGGTGACAATAGCGTCGAACGTCGCCTCTGGATATGACGCTTCTTCCAGCCGTCCCAGCCGAACGTTGAGCCCCCGTGCGGCGGCTCGCTCGACGGCAACAGGATCGACCTCTATGCCTTCAACGCGCCACCCGAGCTCCTGCAGCGCCCGCAGGGCATGACCCGCCCCAAAACCGACCTCCAACAGCCGTCCGGCGCGCCGCGGCGGCAAAAAGAAGAACAGTCGGTCAACGGCGGCCCGGCGGCGAGGCGAGAGGTAAGCGAGCAGTCCCGCAATGTTGCTCAAATTCCATCCCCGACACCGATCCGTGTAATGGCCACCGATGTATCCGTCGCGTATCAGCAGCCGAATCTTCCTCAATAAGGGGTCACTGGAGCGTGCGGGCTTGATATCGAGTCCGTCGCCGTCGACAGCGTCGTGCGTGTAATAAGTCCCATAAAGCTTTGGAACCTCAGAATCGAGCGGCCTCGGGTCGAGCCAATAGAGCCCGCATCTTTCGCAATGGCGAATGTCCCATACACCAGGTACGTCAAACAATCTGTCCCGAACATTGGAGTACAGAACCTTGCCTCTATGCCCGCAAACCATGCAGGTCACGGCATCCCGGACCTTTATCCCTTCGTTCGTCCATCTCCCGACCGCCCCGTCCATTGATCTACTTGATTCCTGTCATAACGGCCATTCCTGCGCCCACTTGGACTCCGTCGTCAAGGGGCCAAGCTTCAGGTTGAGGGATTGCGGAGGCCACCTCGCCCGATGAACGATCACTGGTTGGCCCGTTGGTTGCGAGATTGCCTGATGCAGTTAGCTATGGTACCTTCTCGTTCCCGGGCCCTGCCCTCTCAAGCCTTCTTTTGCGCATCTGATGAGTACAGAAACCATTCCTGCTAACCACGAATCGTGGCAGCTAACAGACTACTTCGCTGTGCTACGCCTGAGGAAGTGGTCAATCCTCGTGCTCACGACACTGGTCGTCGTGTCCGCCTTCCTTATCTCGCTTCGGATGACCCCTCTCTATGCCTCGACATCGGAGGTCCTGGTTACGCCGATAACCGTGAACCAGCAGTTACTTCAGGACATCCCGACCGGCGCGTTGCCCAATCTGGATACGGAGCGTCGTGTGGTTGCATCCGTCGCGGTCGCGACGCTCGCCGCACAGCAGATGCGTTCTGGGGAATCGCCGAGGAAGATCCTGTCGAGAGTATCTGTGGAAGTGCCCACCAACACGCAAATCCTACGAATCACCTATTCAGACCCGAGCCCCTTACGGGCACAGCAGGGGGCACGGTCCTTCTCTGAGGCGTATCTCAAATTTAAGTCCCAGCAGGCACTACAGGCATCATCACGGCTCCGAAGCGGCATCGAATCTGAGATTCAGAATCTGGAGGCACACCTTAATTCCATCCAGAGCGACTTGGCGCAGACAAAGGACGGGAGTCCGGAGCATGAGCGCCTTCAAACTCAGGCAACGTTCCTGACAAGCCGGATTGCGATTCTTCAGGACCAGCTTACGCCGCTAACAACACTCGATATCGATCCGGGACAGATCCTAGAACCGGCTGAACTTCCAGCTTCGCCGGCCAGTCCTGACCTGGTCCTGAATGCTGCTCTGGCACTTTTCGCGGGTCTCGTTTTGGGAATCGGCGTGGCTTTCCTCCGTGAACGGCTCGATGACCGCCTTCGCGGTCGATCCGACGTGGAGGAACAGCTGGGTGTCTCGGTTCTCTCGGTGATCCCAAAAATCGCCGGTTCCCGGAAGCGAGAGCAGTCGATGGTCGTGGCGATCGAGGAGTCAAAGAGCGCCGCAGCGGAGGCGTATCGAACCCTGCGTACCAGCATTCAGTTCCAGGCGGCGCAAAAGGGGATGAAAACGCTCCTCATTACCAGTCCAACCGCTGGAGAGGGAAAGAGCACCACTGCGGTCAATCTGTCGGCGACGCTCGCGCAGGCGGGCAAGCGCGTGGTGTTGGTCTCCGCCGACCTACGGAAGCCCTCCGTTCACCGGTTCTTCCGTGTTTACAACACAGTCGGTCTGGTCGACGTTTTGGCGGGCGAGGCGAGCGTGAAGCAAGCGGTCCGTGAGGTCGCGAACGTTCAGCTCCTGCTGTCTGGACCGATCATCGCGAATCCATCTGAGGTCCTCCAGTCGGAGCAGATGGGTGAGTTGCTCGACGAGCTTCGGAGCATGGCTGACTTCGTGATCATTGACTCGGCACCGGTTCTGGTCGTCGCTGACTCCCTCGCCCTGGCCCCTCGAGTCGATGGGGTGCTCGTTGTTGCCGATGCCCAAGGGACCAGCCGGGGCGCCCTCGCCAGCGCCCGAGTTCAGCTGGAGCAGGTCGGCGCAACCCTCATAGGAGCCGTCCTCAATAACTTCGACCCATCCAAGGCGAAAACCCACCCGTACTACTACCGGTATCAGTACCGATACGTCTATGGCCCCGGCCGAGCCGGCGAGCCACTCGGCAACGGCGAACAGGCACGTGAGGAGCAACTGCGCCGGTGGCGCGCGGAAACAACCTGACGTTCCAGACCGAGCGCGTCAGAGTCAAGGAACGCGTTCGGATCCGCCGGCGGCGGCGGAAAGGTCCCTGGATCGCCTCCGCGGCAGCGGTCGTCCTGATAGCCGCCGGTCTCCTCGCTCTCAGTTATCTCCCCGCGCGGACGGCTCGTGCCCGGCTGTTCGACGCGAAGAACCAACTGGAGCAGGGGCGGAGCGAACTCTTCGCCGGCCGGATCCCCGAGGCCATAGGACACTTGAACCAGGCTCGGGAGAGCTCCATCCAGGCCACGTCCGACTCGCGGAACCCATTGCTGCGAGTCGTCGGATGGCTTCCTATTCTCGGACGCACACCCGACGCCATCACTGCGCTCGCTGAATCCAGTGAATCCGTGGCGGAGGCTTCGGTCGCCGTCGCTAAGGCCATTGAGCAGGTCCCTGGGGGCATCGCGTCGCTCGCGCCACACGGCGGCCGCCTTCCTCTTGAGCCGCTCGCTCGGCTGGCCCCCGCGGTGGACCAGGCGTCCCTGCTGGTCCACGGGGCGTACCTGGACCTCGCCGAGACCGCGGGCGGGATGCTTCCCGGATCGGTCGCGAACGCGCGGCATCAGGGATTGGCCCAGCTCGGGGCGCTCGACAGAACGCTGTCGCTGAGCGCCGCCATGATGCGGCGTCTCCCTGGCTTCTTTGGGGCGAATGGACCGAAACGGTATTTCTTCGGTGCGCAGAGTCCGGCGGAGCTCCGGGGAACCGGAGGATTGATCGGGACCTACGCCATCCTAACCATGAAGAACGGGAGGCCGGAGTTCTCCCAGTTCCGACCAATCGAAGCTCTCCCGAACTACGAACTCGGCGCGATTACGGCGCCGAGCCCCGACTACGCCCGCAACTACAACCAGTTCGGCGGCGCGGGGTTCTGGCTCAACATCAACATGACGCCTGACTTTCCGACGGCCGCCGGGGCCATCCTGAAGCTCTACGCGAAGGGCACGGGAGACTCGCTGGACGGCGTCGTGTTAGCGGATCCGTTCGCGCTTAAGTCCCTACTCGACGTTACCGGGCCAGTAACAGTTCGGCCTCTCGGCGTGAGAGTGGACGCCGCCAACGTCGTTGACTACACGGCGAACCGCGCCTATGCATCGTTCAAGGACCAAGACCTCAGGAAGCTGGTGCTCGGCGAGGTCGCGAAGACCGTATTCGATGATTTCCTAAGTAGGTCCGGTTCTCCCAGTAAGAGCCTGCGGGCGTTATTCGACCCGATCGCGAATGGGCACCTGTTGCTGTATTCGAGCGACGCTCCGATGGAGAACGCTCTCCGCCGGTCCGGTGAAGATGGAGGTCTCCCTGAGGAGCAAGGCGACTTCCTGTCGATCGTTCAGAACAATGGTTCCGGCAGCAAGATCGACTTCTACCAAGAGCGAACGGTCCGGTACGACGTCCGGTTGGGTCCGGAAGGAACCGCGCTCGCCAAGACAAGCGTGAGACTGCTGAACAATGCGCCGAACCAGGGTGTCGACCCATACATCATCGGACCCTACAAAGGAGTGTCCGGGGCTGGCGAGAACGTCACCTTCGTGAACGTCTACTGCCCCTCCAGCACGGACCTGACAGGGTTCCAGCGAAACGAGGAGGAGCAGCTCGTCGTGGCAGGTCGCGAGCACGGACTCCGCTTCTACCAGGACTACGTGAAGATTCCATCGCGCGAAACCGCGAACCTGAACTTCGGCTTGGCGAACCCCAACGCCTGGAAGGGAAGCAGCGCGGGCGGTGTCTATCGGCTCACCTTTCGGAACCAACCGACCATCA
>DASVPT010000029.1:0-9779 GCA_036389535.1 Actinomycetota bacterium | reverse complement strand
CGGAGCTTCGGTTTCGCCATGGCTGGCTTCTTCTGCTGGGCCTGGGACTTCAGATCGCGATCACCGTGGTCTTTGCCGGCTCACGTTCGGTGCTCCACAACGGCGTCCATGTGGGCTCGTACGTGGCCGTGGTGGCGTTTCTGCTGCTGAACCGAAGGATCCCGGGCTTATGGCTCGTTGCCCTCGGGACGCTCATGAACGTCACCGCCATCGTGAGCAACGGCGGCGTGATGCCCGCCTCGGCGGAAGCCCTGGCGGCGGCCGGCCTTCCCACCACGACATCGGGCTTCGTGAATTCGGCCGCGCTGGGGTCGCCCCATCTGTCCTTCCTCGGAGACATCTTCGCGGTGCCGTCGTCGTGGCCGTTGTCGAACGTGTTCAGCGCGGGCGACATCTGCATCTCGGTGGGGATCCTCGTAATCATCCACCGGGCCAGCGGCTCACGCCTGGTCCCGTCCGGCAGGGGACAGTTCGCCCCGGTCCTAAGAAGGCCAACGTTCATGAGGCTGTGGTCCGCCCAGGCGATTTCCAACCTCGGCGATTGGCTGTACGTCATTGCCGTCGCCGCCACGCTCGTCAGCCAGACGAGGAGCCCGAAGGCTCTGGCGCTCCTGCTGGTTGCGCAAACCGCGCCCGCGGCCGTGTTCGGTGGAC
The DNA here is from genome assembly GCA_036389535.1 of Actinomycetota bacterium. Classification (GTDB taxonomy): domain Bacteria; phylum Actinomycetota; class UBA4738; order UBA4738; family UBA4738; genus JALYGK01. The sequence continues at coordinate 9,125 of DASVPT010000029.1, read as the reverse complement.
TGTTGGGCGGCCTGCACGACCGTTATTCGCGAGTTCGAATCATGATCTCCGCGGACCTCGTTCGGGCCGCCGCGGTCGGGTCGCTGCTCTTTGTCCACCACCCGTCGCTCTTGCACATCTATGGCGTCGCGGCGTTGCTGGGGGTCTTCGGGGCGCTCTTCCAGCCGAGCCTCGAGGCGTCCATACCAAACGCCGTGGCGCCAGGCGAGATCGTGGCGGCGAACGCGCTGGTCGGGGGAACCATGAACTTCGCGATCATGGCGGGGCCGGCGTTGGGTGGGTTCCTGGTCGCGAGCTTCGGAGCCAGGCCGGTCTTCGGGCTGAACGCCGGTTCGTTCGTCCTCTCCGCTGTGCTGCTTGCCGGCCTCCGCCTGAAGCAGGACACGGCGCCGGGAGAGGAACGCGCCACGTTCCGAGACCTCGCCGAAGGCGCGAAGTACTCGATTCGAACCCCGCTGGTCCGAGGGCTGCTCCTCGTGATCGGGCTGGTCTTCGTGGCCGCGGCGACCAAGGCGCCGCTCGAGTCGCTCTTCGTCCTGGGGACCCTCTCGTTGGGCCCAACCGCCCTCGGTCTGGTCACGGGCAGCTGGGGCCTGGGCATGGTGCTTGGCTCGGTGGCCGCCCCGGCGCTTGCCCGGCGGTGGCGCCGAGAGGGAGTGTTGGTCGTGATGATCGGCGTGGTCGGCCTGGCCGCGATGGCGGCGGCCGGAGCGACCGGCCTGCAAACGGTGCTGCTGGTGTGGCTGGGTGCGGGCGTCGCGAACGCCGTCGGGAACGTCTGCTACGACTCGCTCTTACAGGAGCGGGTCCCGGACCGGTTCCGCGGCCGGGTCTTCGCCGCATTCGAGCTCGTGGCGAACGTCGGATTCTTGGCCGGAGCCCTGCTGGCGGCTTGGCTGGGGAGCGCGCTCGGCGTTCGGCCGACGTATGCCTTTTCAGGGGCCCTGTTGCTCGTCGCCGCCTTCGCCGGCCGAAGAGTTCTGTTCGAACGGCGGGTCAGGCATGCCGCGCCTCCACTCCTTCCGTCCTCCTTACCGGCTGTAGCAGACGAGCCCGTCCAGTCGGAAAGGGTCGCCCTTTCGGACAGGTGGGCGTTCAGGAGCTGAGGGGCCCGTTCCCGTTCGACGGCGGCTTCTGTAATAATTCCGCCTTTGGCGAAGGGGGACACCATCCGCACGCAGCCCGAATCCGGTCGGCGCGGCCCGAAAGACGTCGTGGTCGGCGATCTCGATGCCCCGTTGCTTCTCGAGGACTTCGCGCCGGACTTTGCAGATGACCTCGCGTCGCTCGCCGACGTACAGGAGAAGGCCAGCGAAACACCCGAGCGGGTCGTCGACGTGGCGGCGGCGGAAAAGGAGCCAGAGGCGCGCGCCGAGGGCGGCATGGCCGCCGATGGTGGGGCCGAGAGCGACATCACGTTTCTGCTGGCGATGGCGCTCGATCGCGGGGATGCGGGAGCGGCCGAGGTCCTCACCCCGGATTCTTCAGCGACTGTGGAAGACCGCGACGGGTCGGCGAACGGGCAGGCCCCCGCCACCGAGGTTCAGGAACAGAAGTCTGCGGCCGAGGTCTCCGAGACCCCGCTTGCCTCGGACGCCGAGGACACCGCGACCCATGAAACGGTGCCGGACGGCTTCCTGGCGACGATGTTCACGGCCGCACCTACAACCGAAGCACCCACAACCGAGACATCCATCGCTGATGCTCCGCCAGCTGAGGCGCCTCCGGCTACCGACACCAGAGAGCAAGACGCGGATCCGACCGTGGCGGTCGAGGAGACCCCGCGCGTGCTCCCCGAACGAATTCCGGATAAGTCTGCGCCCCGCCGCCGACGACGTCTGGTCAGTCCGTTGATCGGCGTCGGAGTTCTCCTGGCGCTGGTGATGTCGGCGGTGGCCGGTGTGGCCGCCTTTCGTTTCCGCACCGGGGAGAGTCTGATCGCCGCTGATGCGCCTCTCCTGACCAGCGGATTAACCAGCGGAAACGGCGCAACCGCTGCTCCGGCAGCGGGCAAGGCGCCGAAGGCGAAGTGTCACGGCAAGCAGTCGAGATGCGCTGGCGGCACCACCGTCACCACCGGCGCTGCGACGGTCCAGGGAACCCGCGTGGGCTCTACGGCGGTCGCGTCATCTCCAGCCGCCAAGAGGCACCAGGCGCGACACCGCCACCACAGGCACCACCGAGGTTCGGGGAAGACCGACCCTGGATCGGGCGGCGGGCCAAGCCCAGAACCGGCGCCAGAGGAACCGGCACAGCAGAATTGCAGCGTGGGCCAGGCGCTTGGGTGGGATCAGCACCCCGAAAAGCAACACGGGCACGATCACGCCGACTGCCCGACCCCGTCGTCCTCCGCGACGCGGGACCGCATCGCCTGAGCTCGACTTCGGCCGGACCTCAGGTCGCTAAATAAGAAGAAAGCCTGTCTGGGAACGCTGTCGGCTAGCCCGAAGCCGCCGCGACTTCGTCGTCGTAGCTGAGCGTGTAGTACCCAGACGAATCCGTGTCCCAGTAGTGATGGGCCTCGTAGACGATCCGGTCGTCGTTCACCCACGGCTTCGGATTCCACGATGTCCAGTCGCGGAGCGTCGACCAGAAATAGCCCGGGACGGACACGATCGTGTTATCGCCGGTTCCGCGAATCGCGCTCACGGCCGCCCGGGACGCTTTCCGCCAGACCCGAACCGGCGACAGGTCTCCCACCTTTTTGAGCGCGACCGGTTCGTTCATGATTCCGTACGCCGTCACCGGAGCGCCGCCCAACCGTCGGGCGATCCTTCGCCAGACATCCGCAAACTCGGCGACGGTGCATCCCGGCTGACCGACCGGACAGCGGACGCCGGTTCCGTTGCTGTCACGGTAATAGCCCCCGTAGTTGTGCATGTCGAGAACGACCTCGAGACCGGCGGCACCGGCCCTGTCGATGGCGCCCCGCAGCCTGGTGACCTCCGACTTGCGAAGGGGCCCGCCGGGTTCAGCCTGGATCCGCTCCCATCGAAACGGAATCCGTACCAGCCGGACACCGCGCAATGCCAGGTAATCGAACGACGCCTGCGAGTCGTAGTGGTAATCGGTGTTGTACGTGCCGGGTTCCTTGTTGGAGAACGTGTCGTTGGTCGGGGCGATCGCGTCGATGTTTCCGAACTCCCCACCGGCGTCGGAGACGCCGCGCCGGCGGTTGAGGTGACCTTCGAGCACCGACGCTTGCGTGTTCGCCGAGTTCACCGGTCCGTAGTTCGGGCTGGATTCGTAGATGCCGAGCTTGTAGTCGCCCCACCATTCGCCGGTGGCCCATACCGTCACCCACAGCCCGGCCGCATCGGCGCGCTGGAACCATTCCTCGGCGAGGGCGTTCCACTTCGTCGCGTCGCCGTTGTAGTCGTCGGGCCAACCGACCTCGCCGACATACCCCTTGACGTTGTATTGGTCGAGCCACGCCGTGAACTGATCCAGCTCTCCGAGGACGCGAACATGGAGCGCGTCGGTCTCGGCTCGGGCAGCAGAAGGCACGGCCATCGCGACGGCGAGACAGGCGAGGACTATCCGAAGGCGCATGGTCCGGACGCTAACAGTCGACGATGGCTCAGGAACCGTGCCGTTGCGAAATGACCACGGACTTGGCGACTCGTTCGTGCTTGCGCTCGTACATCGCCGCGTCGGCCCACGCCATCAGGGTGTCGAGGGGCACCGGTTTGTTGGGATCGAACTTCGTCCGGCCGACGCTGAGCTCGAGTGAGTACGGCCGTTCGAAGGTTTCCTTGTGTCTGGCCAGTCCCTTGGCCAGCCGCTTTCGGACCGCCTGCTCGGCGTCCTCACCGCCCCACAACAGGATCGCAAATTCGTCGCCGCTCAGTCGCGCGGCGAGGTCGCTCTCGCGCACCGAGTTGCGAAGCACCGCCCCCGCATCCCGCAGGGCCTGATCGCCTTCGGCGTGCCCGAGCTGATCGTTGATCGTTTTCATCTGATCCACGTCGATGAAGAGCAGCGTCAGACGGGTTCCCTCCCGCTTGGCCAACCGCAGCTTTTCTTCGGCGTTCAACAAGAAGGCGCGTCGGTTGGGAAGCCCCGTGAGCTCGTCCACCAGCGAGAGCTCCTTGAACCGCTCGGCCAGGAGGCCCATCTCCGTCTCCGTCTGTCGCCGCCGAATCAATTGGCCGAGCTGCTTCGTCACGTGGGTCACGATGTCGACGAACCCCTGGTCCTGCTCGGATTCCTCTTCCATGAAGAACGCGAGCACGGCGACGACGGTATTGCCCACGACGACCGGAACCGCCACGGCAGCATGGAGCCCGAACCGAGCCGCCACGTCTTTTCGGAGATACGCCTGGTCGGGCGCATCGTCCGTGACCCAGGCGACGTCCTTCGCCAGGACGGCCTGGCCGATCAGACCCTTCGCTGGATGAAGGCGCATTCGCTCGCAACGGCGCCGAAACTCCTCGAGGTCGGGCCGACCCGCGTACCAGACCGGCGCGTAGACCGACAGCCGGCCACTGGAGCCGGCCAGCCACGCTTCTGCGTAGGCCCATCCGGCGGAAACCGAGATCGCCGTCAGCGCGTGGAGCAACGCAGTATCGAGGTCGGGCGCCTCTCCGATCGCCTTGGTCACCCTCTGCAAGAGAACCAGTTCGTCGGTGACGGCCTTCTGTTCGGTGACGTCCCGCGCCGAGGCAATGATGAATTCGCCTTCCGCTGAAGGGGCGGCCCGCCACTCGAGCCAGCGGTACCTACCGGCGCTGGTCCGATAGCGATTCTCGAACCGAATGGTGTCGGCGCCTCGCGTGAGCTGCTCGGTCTCGCGGAGGGTCGCCGCACGATCGTCCGGATGGACGAACTCGACGAACGGCCGGCTCTTCAGCTCGGCGACCGTGTAGCCAAGCGTTCCTTCCCAGGCGCCATTGAGCTCTTTGAAGTAGCCGTCGAACCCGGCAATGCAGAGGAGATCGAGCGACTGCTCGAAGAAACGCTGGAACTTTTCTCCAACCGTTCCGTCTTCCAAGTCCGTCCCTCCCCCGATATCTCTCGTGTCGGCGGACGGGGTTCGACTCTTGAACGGAACTGGCCGAAGGGATGGAGTGCGGTAGTGCCCCGGTCGGACAGTGATCCACCTGTGGGGAATAGACCATCCCCCTCGGAGGCGTGCGCTGGCGCTTGCTGGTGCGCCCGGAGGGACTCGAACCCCCAACCTTCTGATCCGAAGTCAGACGCTCTGTCCAATTGAGCTACGGGCGCCGATGCGCTCCTACTTATAGCGGGACGAGCCCATGCTTGTTCGGCTTCGAGCGGATTCGGGGCTCAAGCGAGCCGCCGGGGGCCCCCCGATTCTCGCCGCCCCCTTCAGCGGGGAATGCCCCATCGGGCCCGCCGGCTCTTGTTCTGGGAGGAGCCAAGGGGCATCTGCCGTAGCCAGAAGTTTGGCAATGGTGGAGGCAATAGTTCCCCGCGCATCCGATCCCGGTTATCGCGCTTCCCTGGCCGCTAGCTCGGGCAGGGGGCCCGGACCGACCGTTCGCTCTAGCGAATCAGTTATTAATAAATGGGGTAATTACCTGATGTCGAACTAGTGGTTCCAACCTAGTTTCGACGACATGGTTCATCGACTGCTCCTGGGCCTCATCGGCGCGGCGCTCCCAATGGTGTGCTTCTTGGACCTATCCGAAGCCGGGTCGAAGCTTCCTTCGGGAGTTTCCTTCGCCCGCCTGGTCCCAGGCTGACTCGGCCTTCGCGCGGCTCGAACCGCCCGCGAGTCGTTGATCCACCTGACCAGTTCTGACAGGTGCGCCCCTGAAAGGAGAACGCCTTGAACAGATTGCTACAGAAAGCGGCGTCGACGATGGCGTTCCTGGTTGGGTTCTTCCTTCTGGGATCGCTCACGGCGGCGGCCGCGCTTGCGGATGACGGCTCGGCCATTCAGGTTGACGTAAAGGTCAAGGTCGACCGGCGGGTCGAACGAGCCATTACAAAGGTAACGAAGACGGTCGCATCGGTCTCGCGAGATGCAACGGCCGGTGGTGACCAGGCGATCGCTTCGGGGAACCAAGCGGCCGTCGGCACCGGCTCACCTTCCGTGGACGCCGGCGTGTGCGGAAACGCCGTTGCCCTCGGAGGACAGGCATCGGCGAGCTGTGAGGGGAATCAAAGCTCCGACCATCGGGGCACGAAGGCGAACTCCAACGGGGCTCGTGGAGACAGGAACCGCCCACTGCTCTCCCAGAACCAACTCGCCGCCCTGACCGGGTTTGCATCCGTGAAGGCGATGGTTTGTGGAGTCTCCATCGCGGTATTCGGAAACGCGTCTGGCAACTGCGGCGGAAACCAAAGCACGGTCAGCGAAACCGGGACCTCCAACGAAGGGACCACTGGTAGCAACTATGGCGTCGCTTCGGGGAACCAGGTCGCCGCAGGAACCGGGTCGCCGAGCGCCCAAGCCGGCGTTTGTGGAATCGCCGTCTCTGTGGCGGGCGACGCGTCGGGTAGCTGCGAAGGGACGCAGAGCTCGAACAGTGAAGGGTCCGTATCGAATGGGGACAACGGCGGCGGGGGCGCGGACGCGCTCTCCGATAACCAGGTGGCCGCATTGACCGGCTCCCCTTCGGCGCAGGCGCAGGGGTGCGGCGTCAGCATCGCCGTGTATGGCGACGCGTCCTCCAGCTGCGAAGGGAACCAGAGCTCGAACAATGGAGGGTCGGTCTCGACCGCACCGAACGGCGGGGAGGGCTCAGGGATCCTCTCCGATAACCAGGTTGCAACGTTGACGGGATCCCCATCGGCGCAGGCACAGGCGTGTGGCGTGAGCGTCTCGGTCTACGGCGACTCTTCGACGAGCTGCGAAGGAACGCAGACGTCGGCGAACGAGGCGAGCACGCCCTCGAATGGCCACGGCGGCGCCGCTGGCACTGGGTCCGGCAACGAGGCCGACGTGCTCACCGGGTCGCCGAGCGCCCAGGTCGGAGCCTGCGGCATCGCGATCTCCGTGGCAGGCAACTCTTCCACGGAGTGTGCCGGCAGCCAGGCGGTGAATGGCCCCGGCTCTGGAGTAGAGAACGGTGGCGGAGCCGGCACCGGTGGTGACCCCGGTTCGGGCGGTGGCGCTGGAACCGGCGGAGGCAATAACAATCCCGGCGTCGGCGGGGGCGCTGGAACCGGTGAAGACGGGGCTGCCCCGGGGATCGGCATCGTGGGCTCCGGCGGCGGAACCGCGGTGCTGGAGGTCGGCAACGCGGCCGCCACAGCACTAAATGGACGGCAGCCGATTGGTGGCGTCCAAGCGGGCGCCGGCGGAACCGCCTTCGGGCAGGTCGCAGGTAGCTGGGGGCTGACTCTGGCGCTGATGGTGCTTGCGCTCTCGAGCGCGGCCGTCATCACCCGCGTCGCCTCGCGAAGCGGATAGCGCACGGAAACACTGGCTCGGGAAGTGAGCCAGGACGGGGCGCCCGTAGGTTCAGTCGGAGCCTGCGGGCGCTCCGCCTTCTAGAGGGAGTAATTGGTACTCGCAGTCGGCGGGATCGACCTTCAGGACCAGGATGTCTGCCGGAACGATCCGTCTTAGGTCTGCGATCACCGAAGGGTCGGGCCGCTTGAGGACGACGATGAGCTTTCCCGTCGGCTCGTCGACGTCGGCCGAGCACATCACGTTCGACTTGGCAAACACAGGATCAATCGCATCGAAGATCCTGCTGAGGTAGCCGCCGGAGTGCTTCATGGCGACGACGACGCCCGTCGCGCCGTACGCACGAGCGCGCTGTTGGACCAAGGCAACGTCGGCGTACGTCGGGTTCACGATGCCAACGTTGTAGGTCGTGTCGTTGGTAATCCAAAGCGCTGCAAGCCTGCCACCGAGCGCCGGGCGAATGTCTTGGGCGAAGCTATCCGAGTTTCCATTGATTCGTTCGCAGGGACCGGGGGGTCCGCCGGTGTCGATCGTTGGTCCGGGGTCGGGACACGACAATCGGTGTTCATCGGGGCTCCGCAGCACCAGTACGGCCGCAGACGCGCTCAGCGCCAGAGGAATGAGAAGCAGAGCTCCTCGGACCTTGAAGGTCATCCCTGGTCCGGATTCAGAGTAAGACCCTCGGCCACCCGGACCAGCTCATCCTCCGAGACGCCGTATTCGTCCAGCGAGAAGAATCGGCAGTCGATGGCGCGAGCATCCGCCGGGACGTGGAACTGAACGATGAAGTCGTCGTCGCCGGGCATGGTTGGACCGAAACTCGAGGTCCTTTGGCCCAGGACCTCTATCTCCGGAGCATTGTCCGCCTGTGCGAGCTCGACAAAAGACGTCCCCGGACGCCGGACTTCGATCGCATGGCCCTGCCCATCGGTGTAATGAATCACCGCTTGACCTTTGTCCGGAGGCGGCGCTCCTTCTGCCGGCCCCGGTACTGACTTGAGGCTGAATCCTTCAGGGAGATATGTCGGGTGAAACGGCACATCGAGCGAACAGCGCGGAGTCTCGGCCGTACCCCCCGTCGTTTCCGGAGTCGGCGTCATGGAAGGTTGTACGGAAGGTGACTTGTCCGAAGATCGGCCTCGATCAACGATGCCGTTTTGGGAAAACGGCAATCCCATCCCTATTGCCTCGCCCGAGTAGAAGTCGGTAAGCCACAACGACTGTCCCTCGGAAGCGAGTTCGGGGCCGAGGGGACCACCAAGATTGCCAGGGAAGTAAAAACGCCCTTCCCCTCCCTCGATCTCGAAGGCTTGCCCGACCTGCTTCCCGGTGTCGAGATCAAGGCGCACAAGCGTGGTGTAGGGATCGATTCGTCCCGAACGACGAGCTGTCCGATACCCCATCCACAGCAAGCCACCCGCTACCTCCATCTGGCCGCTGAAAGAAAGACGTTGATGAAAGAGCACCCTTCCGGTTCGCGCGTCGATCTTCGTGAGCTCCTCTCCCGGTTCGGCCCCAAGGAGCCCCGTCCGGCACGTCGCGACCCAGACCACCTCGCCGGACGGTTCGAAGACGCACGGGTCGTCAAGGAATTGGACGGTCCGAACGACTCGCCCGCTTCGTGGGTCTATCTGGGAAAGATGGTTCGGGTCGTACGCACTCGACCAGATGAAACCTCCGGCAATGCCAATTCGCCCGTAGTCGCCAGGATAGACCTCCACAACTTTCTCGAGATCCGGAT
>DASVPT010000028.1:0-5171 GCA_036389535.1 Actinomycetota bacterium | reverse complement strand
GCCCTCGAGCTTCGCCCACAACCGCACATCCGGCTTCGGCGAGAGTCGCTGAATACCGACCAGCGGGGTGTTTCCAATCGCGTCGAGGATGTCCCGCGCCTTCACGCAGGGATTATGGCAGCGGGGTCTGACGCGCCATCGCGACGGTTCAGCGCGCGTTGCCGCGCTTGCGATCTCGAAGGATCACCCGGCCGGCGTTCTGGCCAGGCCCTCCCGTTACACCACCGCCTGGGTGCGCACCTGATCCGCACAGGTAGAGGCCATCGAGGGCGACGCCGTATCTGGCGTGACCGAGAAGCGGCCGCCAGGCGAAGAACTGGTCGAGCGAAGGCTCGCCGTGGAGCGGATGGCCGCCGGTCAACCCATAGTCTCGTTCGAGATCGAGTGGCGTGATCACCTGCGAGGCCCTGACCAGACCGGTTACTCCCGGCGCGTACTCCTCCAGCGTCCGGAGCACCAGATCGAAGAGACGCTCCCGCTCGTCGTCCCAGTTCCCTTCTCGAAGGTGGTAGGGCGCGTACTGAACCACGACGCTCATGACGTGCGTCCCTTCGGGTGCGAGCGATGGATCCATGAGCGTGGGGATGGTCGCTTCCAGGTACGGCTTCTCGGAGACGGCACCGTACTTCGAGGCGTCGAACGCGCGCTCCAGGTAATCGATCCCGGGAGCGATCACGATGCGTCCCTTGAGCCGTTCGTGCCCGTCGTTTTCGGCAGCCGCGAATCGTGGGACATCGCTCAGCGCGACGTTGACCTTGGCGACCACCCCGTTGAATCGAAGATTGTTCGCCCTCCAGACCAGTGTGGGGCCGAGGACACCAGGGTCGAGCAGCCGAGTGAGCAGCCGTTTCGGATCGACTCCAGAGACGACCGTCGGTGTCTTGACCACCTCACCCGAGGAAAGACACACGCCGGTGACGCGCCCGTTCGCCGTGAGCACCTGCGTCACTTCGGAACGTTCGCGGATTTCGGCACCGCGGGAGCGGGCCGCAGCGGCCAACGCCGTGGAGACGGCACCGGGCCCTCCGCCGGCCAATGTGGTCTCGCCCGCCGCACCACCGCCACCGACGGAGTCGCCGAGGAGCACGGCCGTGGTCTCCGGCGAGCGCGGTCCCATCGCGGCGAACCGAACTCCCCTGGCGGCAATGGCGGCTCTGACGGCGTCGGTTTCGAACTCTTCCGATACGAAGTCCGCGACCGCCGTCGGGAGGACGCGGAGGACCTCCCGGCCCGTCTTCTTGCCGAGTCGGCGGAAGACCCGGCCGAGCTTCAGACCCGCCAGAGCATCCGCCACCTTCGGACCGGAGAGATCCGGAGGAGTCATTTCGAACAGATGCGAAAGGAAGCCAGCCAGCGCTTCCACCTTTCGATCGAACGCGACGTAGTTGCCGGCGTCACGCGGCGACCAGGCCTTGAGCTCTTCGGCGGTTCTCCCCGGGTCGGCCCACAGCGTGACGGCGCGCCCGTCCGCTTGCGGAGCAAAAACCCGTACCTCGGGCCGGAGAAGCGTCAGACCGTGGCGTTCCAACTCCAGGTCACGAAGGACCGACTCGCGAAGCCGCCCCACCGTGTGCGCGACGGCCGGCACCCGGACCCCGGGGGCGAGCTCCGCCGTCTCCACCGCTCCGCCGACCGACCCACGACGCTCGAGAACCAGCGTCCGGAGCCCGGCCTTGGCGAGATACGCCGCGCAGACCAGTCCATTGTGTCCGCCACCCACGACGATGGCGTCGTAGGAATCGCCGCCCGGGCGGCTCATGCCGACCGAGCGGCCAACCGTCGAAAGGGGGTCCGCAGGTATTCGAGGGCGGCGATTCGGCCAGGAGCCCCCATGATTCCGCCGCCGGGGTGCGTGGCCGACCCGCACAGCCACAGATCTTTGAGCGGAGTTCGGTACCGCGCCCATCCGGCGACCGGCCGGTTGAAGAACAGCTGCTCCAAAGAGAGCTCGCCCTGAAAAATGTTCCCCTCCGAAAGCCCGAATTGCCGCTCGATGTCCACCGGCGTCAGCACCTGCCGGTGAAGGATCAGGTCTTTGATGTTCGGTGCGCGCTCCGCGATGGTGTCGACGACGGCGTCGCCGAAGGCCTCCCGTTGCTCGTCCCACGTCCCCTCAGCCAACTCGTACGGCGCGTACTGGACGAAGCAGCTCATCACGTGCTTGCCCGGCGGGGCCATCGACGGATCAACCAGGGTCGGGATGATCGTGTCGATGTAGGGGCGGCGACTGAAGCAGCCGTACTTCGCGTCGTCATACGCGCGCTCCATGTAGTCGACGCTCGGCGAAAAGCTGATGGCACCCCGAAGATGCTCGCCGCGGCCGGGGAGGCACGTGAAGTCGGGGAGCCCGTCGAGCGCCAGGTTCACCTTGCCCGACGAGCCGCGGTACCGATACCGACGCACCTCAGCTTCGAACTCGCCGTCCAGCGATCCCGGTTCCAGCAGTTGAAGAAAAGTGGCGCGCGCGTCGAGGCTCGAGAAAACCGCGCCGGCGTTGATCTCTTCGCCGGATTCGAGGACCACACCGGTGGTTCGGTCGCCGCGCGTCAGAACCCGAGCCACCGGTGCCTCGGTTCGGATCTCCGCGCCTGCCGCTCGTGCTGCCGAGGCGATCGCCGCGCTCACTCCCCCGGTTCCGCCCTTCGGAATGCCCCAGGCCCGGAACGATCCATCGATCTCGCCCATGTAGTGATGCAGCAGTACGTATGCCGTCCCCGGCGACCGCACACCGAGGTACGTGCCGATGATCCCTGAGGCCGCCATGGTGGCCTTGAGCGGATCGGTCTCGAACCACTGATCCAAAAAGTCGGCGGCGCTCATCGTCATGAGCTGGATGAACGTGGCCTGGTGCCGCTCGGGAAGACGGAAGAACTTCCGGGCCAGGCGGGTGACCGGGAACCATTGCCGAGGAGACAGCCGGCCAGGATCGGGGGGAACCATCGACAGGACCGGCTTGACGAATCGCGCCATGTCCACCATGAGCTGCCCGTATTCCTCGTACGCCTCGGCGTCGGTTCGCGACCACCTTCGTAGCTCGCGCACGGTCTGGCCGTGATCGTTCGTGCGCCACAGGTAGTCGCCATCGAGCGGCGTGAACGTCCCGTCCAGCGGGAGGATCTCCAGCCCGTGCTTCGGCAGCTGAAGGTCGCGAATGATCTCCGGCCTCAGCAGGCTGACCACATAGGACGCCACGCTGAACCGAAACCCCGGGAAGACCTCTTCGGTCACGGCGGCTCCACCCAGCACGTGCCGTCGCTCCAGAACGAGGACCCGCCGCCCCGCGTTCGCCAGGTACGCCGCGCAGGTCAGCCCGTTGTGCCCCCCGCCGATGACCACGGCGTCGTACGGCTCGCTCACGGCCGCTAGCATGCCGCGCCCCGGGTGAAACGACCAACGACTCTGGGAGAATCCGCCCCGTGACCATCGGAACCGCTTTCCATGCGAGGACGGCGCCGCTCAATCGAAAGATGCAGTGGCGCGAGTGGTCCGGCTACTTCGCGGCGAGCGTCTATGCCGACCATCACGACATCGAGTACAACGCCATTCGCGAAGCGGCCGCGCTCATCGACGTCTCGCCCTTGTTCAAGTACTCGGTTACCGGCCCGGACACCATGCGTTTCGTGGACGTGGTCAACGTTCGAGACGCGAAGAAGCTCCAGGTCGATCAGGTCTGGTACACGTGCTGGTGCGACGAACACGGCAAGGTGATCGACGACGGGACGATCACGCGTCTCGACGAAACGTCGGTCCGATGGACGGCGGCCGATCCCTCCCTGCGGTGGTTTCGGCAAAACGCCGTGGGTCTGGACGTCGAGATCGAGGACATCACCGAATCGCTGTCGGCCGTGGCGCTCCAGGGACCGAAGTCGCGCGCCGTGCTCGAGGCCGCCACCGGTCACTCGTTCGCGGATCTCCGCTACTTCCGGCGGCGCGCCGCGAACGTCGGCGACATGAAGGTCGACGTGACGCGAACCGGTTACACGGGCGACCTGGGATATGAGCTCTGGGTGGAGGCGGGCGACGCGGTTGGCCTGTGGGACGCCCTCATGCATGCGGGCGAGCCTTACGGCATTCGGCCGGCGGGCATGCTCGCGCTCGACGTGGTCCGGGTCGAGGCCGGCCTCATTCTTCTGGAGGTGGACTACACGAGCTCACGTCAGGCCCTCATTCCGGAGCAGAACTATTCGCCGTTCGAGCTCGGGATCCTGGGGCAGCTGGTCGCCCTGGACAAGGAATGGTTTGTGGGGAAGCCGGCGCTGGCCGCGGAAAAAGGACGCGGCGGGCCGGAGCGGCGTCTGGTCGGACTCGACATTGGCTGGGAGGGCATCGAGGCGCTTTACGATCAGCATGACCTTCCGCCGGCCCTCTCCCCCATGACGTCCCGCGAGCACGTCCCGGTCTTCTCCAGGAACCGGCAGGTCGGCCGGGCAACGAGCACCGCGTGGAGTCCGACGCTGAAGAAAGCCCTCGCGCTGGCGTCGGTGGACAAGGGCTTCGCGACGTCAGGGACGCGCCTGGGAATCGAGTGGACTGTTGAAGCTCGCCGACGGCGCATCGCAGCGACCGTCGTGCCGCTGCCGTTCTTCGACCCGCCGCGGAAGCGGGCGACGCCACCGCCGGACTGAGCTCTCGGGTCGCGAGCCGCGACGCAAGCGCCGGGCGGCGTTGGAAGTCAGCCCAGGAGACCCCTCACCTCGTCCATGGTGAACGCGCGAAGCGTTTCCGTCTCGGCGTTTCCTCGTTCCGCCACCACCATGAGCATCTTCGCGGCAGTTTCGTCGTCGGGCGCCTCCACGACGGACACCTGATCGAAGCGGCCCATGGTGAGCCAGTTGCCGATGCTCTTGCCTCCGAGGCTCGCGATTCGCTTGTCAACCTCGCCCACTCGGTCAGGAAGTGAACCGGCCTTCGACCGACCCTGATCCGTCCACTTGATCAACGTGATGTAGATCCCCATGGTCTCCCTCCTCTACGGACGTAAGAAGGGACCGGAGGGTGGCGACCATGCGTCCCGATAGCCGTTCCTCCTGCGCGGAGGAAATCGGTCTCCCGCGACCGACCGGGCGTGGGTACCGCCTTCCGATCCCTACTCGCCGCAGCCTAGCCCTCCCCGCCGGAGTTGCAAATCGGCTGGCTGGGGGGTTTCAGCCCCCGGCGACCGCAGGAAGGAT
>DASVPT010000027.1:0-5043 GCA_036389535.1 Actinomycetota bacterium | reverse complement strand
CTGGTTCTCGGCGGCGGTGCGGTCGGCGTGGAGATGGCGCAGGCGTTCAAGCGTCTCGGCACGGAAGAGGTCACCCTGATCGAGGGCGGCCCCCATCTCCTGGCTCGAGAGGAGCCGTTCGCCGGCGAAGAGGTGGCCGCGGCGTTCCGCGACGAAGGGATCAACGTCATCACCGGCGCGAAGGTCACCGCGGCACGGCGCGACCGACCCGACGGCCCGGTCACCGTCGTCCTGGACGACGGCCGAGAGCTGACCGGTGAGGAGCTGCTGGTCGCGGTGGGGCGGCGGCCGCACACGAACGACCTCGGACTGGAGACCGTCGGTCTGCAGGACCTGACCGGCAAGTATCTGGGTGTGGATGAACGCCTCCGGGTGAAAGGCGTCGACGGCGACTGGCTCTACGCCGTGGGGGACTGCGCGGGGCTCGCCCTCCTGACGCACATGGGGAAGTACCAGGGAAAGATCGCCGGCGACGTCATTCTGGGCCGCGATGTCGAGGACCTTGCGGATTACGGCGCGGTCTCCCGCGTGACGTTCACGGATCCTCAGGTCGGCGCGGTCGGGCTGACCGAGGCCGAGGCGCGAGAGAAGGGGATCGACGTGCACACCGCGAGGACCAACATCGCCGATGTTCCTGGCGCCTACGTCCAGGGGGATGGAATCTCCGGAACGGCACAGCTCATCGTCGACCGAAGCCGCGGTGTCGTGGTGGGTGCCACCTTCACCGGCCCGGACGTCCAGGAGATGGTTCACGCCGCGTCCATCGCCATCGTGGGCGAGGTGCCGGTGGAGCGACTGCGGCACGCGGTCCCCGCGTTCCCCACGGTCAGCGAAGTGTGGCTGCACCTGGTGGAGGAGCTCACCGGGGCGGAGACATGAAAGCGATCACGGTGACGCCGGGCACGCCGAACAGCGCGGAGCTGCGCGACATCCCGGAGCCGAAGGTGAACGACATCGCCGGCGGGCGGGGCGTTCGGGTGAGGATCCTGCGCGTCGGCCTGGACGGCACCGACAAGGAGATCAACGCCGGCGAATACGGAGCGACCCCCGATGGCTTCGACTACCTGGTGTTGGGCCATGAGAGCTTCGGTGTGGTCGAAGAAGTTGGGCCCAACGTCACGGAGCTCAAGCCGGGCGACTTCGTGGTGTCACGCGTTCGGCGGGCCGGATCGAGCATCTACGACGAAATCGATATGCCCGACTTCACCACCGACCGCGAGTACTTCGAGCACGGCATCTCCCGAGTCCACGGGTTCTTGACCGAGCAGTACGTAGAGGACGCGCGGTACCTGATTCGGATTCCGGCCTCGCTCAAGCACGTCGCCGTGCTCCTCGAGCCAACCAGCATCGTGGAGAAGGGGATCGCCCAGGCCTACGAGATCCAGCGGCGTCTCAAGGTTTGGCGGCCCCGACGAGCCATCGTCCTCGGCGCCGGCACCATTGGATTGCTGGCGACCATGGCGCTTCGGACACGCGGCCTCGAGGTGGTGACCGCGGGGCTCGACGAACCGCCGTACCTGAACTCCGACCTCGTGGAGGCCCTGGGCGCGAGCTACGTGAGCACCAAGCAGAAGACGATCGAGGAGATCGGCTCGGAGCACCACGAGTTCGATCTGGTGTTCGAGGCCACCGGATTCTCGCCCCTGGTATTCGAGGCGATGCGCCTGCTGCTGGCGAAGAATGGCGTAATGGTTCTCTCCAGCGTCACGGGGGGGAGCCGCGAGACGGAGATCCCGTCCGACGCGATCAATCTCGACTTCGTGTTGGGGAACAAGGTCATGTTCGGAACGGTCAACGCCAACCGCGAGCACTTCGAGGCCGGCGTTCGCGACATGGCCATCGCCGAGAGCGAATATCCGGGATGGCTGGGGCGGCTCCTCACCCACCCCGTCCGTGGTCTGGAGGAATGGCCCAAGGCCTTCGAGCTCCTCGGCGCGCCGGGAGCTATCAAGGTCTTCTTCGAGATGGGGCCCCTCGAATGAGCCGGCTGATCGACGTCTCGCTTCGAGTCTCTCCGACCATGCTGACCTGGCCCGGCGATCCTGCCGTCGAAGTCATCCGCCGAAAGCAAATCGCCAAGGGCGACTCCGCGAATGTCTCCGAGCTCCGCATCGGAACGCACACGGGCACGCACGTCGATCCTCCGGTTCATTTCATCGAAGGCGCGGAGGGGATCGACCGCGTGGCCCTCGACCAGTTGTACGGCGACGCGTTCGTCGCGCATCTCCCCGAGGCGCGCAGTCCTCTCGGGACGAAGGAGCTGGACGCCCTCGGCCTGCCCGACGGGACCACCCGGCTTCTGTTGAGGACGGCGAATTCCGACCTGTGGAACGAGGACCCTCCGGAGTTCCCGGATTCGTACGCTTGCTTGTCGGTGGAAGCCGCCGAATGGGCCGTCGCGCGCGGACTCAAGGTCGTGGGCGTGGACTTCCTCTCTGTGGAGGAGAAGGGCGCGGAGAACCATCCGGTCCACAAGGCGCTCCTTTCGAACGGCGTGACGATCATCGAGGGACTGGACCTCCGAGCGGCACCCGAAGGTCCGTGCACGCTCCTGTGCTTTCCGCTGCGAATCGTGGACGGCGACGGGGGTCCCGCCCGGGCCGCGCTGATCGTCCCGTAGCGAGTGCGGATCGTCGCGCTCTCGGACACCCACATTCCCGACTTCGCGAAGGCACTGCCCAAGCCCCTCTTCTCCCACCTCCGGCGTGCCGACCTCATCCTTCACGCCGGAGACGTAACGTCGGCAACCGTCCTGGACGAGCTCGCTTTGTACGCCCAGGTTCACGTGGCCATGGGCAACAACGATGGATACGACGTCGCGGCGTGGGGTGCGGAAGACATCGCGGAGCTACAGCTCCACGCGAAGACAGTGGTAATGCTTCACGACTCCGGCCGACGCGACGGGCGCGCCCGCCGCCTTCGAAGACGATTCCCGAACGCGAACCTCATCGTGTTCGGCCATTCGCACATTCCGGTGGATGAGGAAGTCGACGGGCTGCGCCTGTTCAATCCGGGAAGCCCCACGTGGAAGCGACGTCAGCCGGTTCCGACGATCGGGTTGATCGATCTGAACCCCGAGCGAATCGTCACTCGGATCGTCGACCTGAGCGGCTGACGCACCGCGCCCGCGGGTCAGTCCCTCGGGATGCTCTTCACTCTCACCGTGCACGCGTCGAGGCGATCCGGCAGCGGCTCCACGCCGATTCCGAGACCCTCTGGAACCTTCATCGTCCCGTCCGGATCCAGAACGAAGGGCTCCGTGAGGTCCTGCTTGAAATACCGGCCGCTCGCGCTGGTGTCCCCGGGCATGGTGACACCTTCCATCGCCGCGAGGGCCAGATTGCCGGCCCGGCCGACGCCCGTCTCCAGCATCCCCCCGATCCACAGGTCGATTCCGTGTGCAGAAGCCACGTCGCGCAGGCGCTTCGATTCGAGGATTCCGCCGACGCGCCCCGGTTTGATGTTGATCACCCGGCACGCTCCGAGCTCGATCGCGGCGGCGGCGTCTGCGGCCGATCGGATCGATTCATCGAGACAGATGGGAGTTCGGAGCCGCGATTGCAGCTTGGCGTGATCGACCAGATCTTCCTCCTGCAGCGGCTGTTCGATCATCACCAGCTCGAGCTCGTCGAGCGCTTCGAAGATGGCCGCGTCCTCGAGAGTGTATGCGGCATTCGCGTCGACGGAGAGCGGCGTCTCTGGCAACGCTTGGCGGACCGCCCGCACCACGTCGATGTCCCGCCCCGGCTCGATCTTCAGCTTCACCCGCCGATACCCCTGTTCCAGATAGCCGCGGACCTCATCCAGCAGCAGCTCGACCGAAGCCGCGATGCCAACGCTCACGCCGCAGGGGACCTCGTCGCGCACCGCTCCCACAAACTCTGCCAACGACTGGCTCCGAGCCCGAAGCCAGGCGTCCAGCACCGCCGCTTCCAGAGCGGCCTTCGCCATCCGATGTCCCCGGACCCACCCGACCCGATTCGCGACGTCGTCGGGTTGCTCGATTTCGGGCGAACGAAGCACAGCCGGACCGAGATGGTCACGTAGCATCGCCCACGCGCCGTCGAGCCATTCCTCTGAATACCGGGGCTCGGGTGGGGCAACACACTCGGCCCAGCCCTCCGCATCGTCGGTGAGGATGTGAACGAGAGCGGCGCGTTTGTCCCGCTCTTCGCCGAAGCTGGTGCGAAACGGCCGCACCAACGGAATGGCGACCTCGCGGAGCTCAATCCCCCGGATCTTCAGCGGCGCGCCCGGCTCTCCCGTGTCGCTCATCGCGCCTCCGTGGGCTTCGCGAAAATGTACGTCGAGTCTTTCGTCATCCAAACCGCCTTCAGCCCGGCAGCGAAACACGCTTCGAATGCTTCACCCGAAGCCTCTCGCCACGCCCGGCCAAGCCCAGCGTCACGCGCCCGAAGCGATGAAAAGTCCGGGGGGATCGCCACCGTGGCGCCGGGCACGGGGGTCGCTTCGGTTGGGTGGGGACGCGGCGAATCGCCGTCGCCGACGGCCTCCAAGACGGCGTCCCCACGCGCGGGCTCCTCCAACTCTCGCCGAACCGCCCGCTCGACCCGATCAGCGCTCAAACGCCACCGGATCTCGAAGCGATCGCTCCGGTCTCCTCGATTCAGAAGGTCGTTCATCTCGCCATAGAACTCCGGAAGGAACCGCGACGCCACCGCACCCAGCTTGACCAGATTGAATCGGGCGTTGCGGGCGACGAGCGGGTCGTACGTCCATCGAATGTCGTCGATCCCATGGTCGAGACAGGCCGCCCGCTGGGCCAGCTTGAGCGCGTGACCGGCCCCGCGCGCCTGCCAGTTTGGGAGCACGGCCAGCATGTGGGAGTGGACGTGTACGCCCTCTCCGAATCCCAGAAATCCGAAGACGAACCCAACCAGCTCACCGTCCGCGGCGGTCGCGCCGAACAGAATGCTGCCGGCGTGTTGGAACGCTCGGACGAGCGGCGGGGCCAGGACCGACTCTTCGCCCCAGATCGCGGCGATCACGCGACCGACTCTCGCCGCGTCCTCGAACTCCGTG
>DASVPT010000026.1:0-11278 GCA_036389535.1 Actinomycetota bacterium | reverse complement strand
GCCCTTCGCAGCGCCACGGGAAAGAACATCGGCGAAGCTCGGACCTTCCAGTCAGTCCAACGCGGTGTCTCCGGCGCCATCGTCCGGGCGACCGTCGCGGGCACCAACGGCTCGGTCACGGTGTCGGGGTCAACGCTCCGGTTCGCTTTGCACCTGCGCAGTGCTCACGTGTGGATCAACCAGAACCGCAACATCGTTGGGCAGGTTCGGGCGAAATACGACGCGCTGAGCTGCGCGCCGGGTCTTCCTCAATCACGCTTGGTCGAGGTGAGTGGCGGTCGCTACCAGGCATTCAGGATCGGAAGGATCTACGTGAACGACGCGGCGGGCCGCGCGTACTGGATCTACGGCCTGGTCTTGACCAAGTACCGAAGCCTCGGTGCGAGCGGAGGCCGTCTGGGCCTGCCGACGAGCGATGTGTTCAAGGTCGACAGCGTTCGAGTGAGGGCCCGGTTCCAGCACGGCACGATCACGTGCAACAAGTCGACGGGGAACTGCACGACCTGACATCGTTGCCCCGTGCTGGCGAAGGCGGTCAGAACAGCGGCCACCGGTACGAGCGTGGCGGTGGCACTGGCACTGCTTCTTCCGATGGAGGCAGGCGTCCCAATTCCCATTCCATCCGATCTGCTGATGCTGTTCATCGGGCAGCGCGCGGGTGCAGGGCGCATTCCGCTCTGGATTGCCGCGCTCGGGCTCGAAGCGGTCACCGCGGCCGGCACCCTCGCCCTCTTCTTTCTGGTTGGCGGCCCCGGCCGATCGATGCTCTTGCGAATAGGACCGCGGCTCGGCCTGACCCCGGAGCGGATGAGCCGCGTGGAGCGGGTCCTCGAGCGACGCGGTCGCAACGCGTTGTTCGTCGGCCGGACAACGCCTGGACTTAGAACGGTGACGGTCGTGGCGGCCGCCGCGTCGGGCATACCGGCGGCCCGAGCCCTTCCTCCGCTGTTGCTCGGGAGCACGCTCTTCATTCAGGGCCACTTGCTTCTTGGCTTCCTGCTCGGGCCCTTGGCCGAAACCGCGCTCAAGCGGGCGCAGACACCGATCCTTGTGGCCGTCGTGCTTCTGGCGGCAGCCGGTGTGGTTCTGTGGATCGTTCGGAGAGGGCGAACAGGCGGAGCGCAAGCCTGGACCGAAGCTTCCTGTCCAGCCTGCTTGGCGATCGCCGCGTTCGCCGGCCGGCGCGACGCTCCCTAGAGCGGCCGCTTCGCCTGAAACAGCGAGATCGGGTTCATGAGGCCCTTGAGCTCGACCGGACCGACCTCTTCGAAACGAACGCCGTCCTCGCCCACAACCGACACGACCTCCTCGCTGACCAGGACCTCGCCCGCTCCAGCGCGACCGGCGATTCGAGATGCGAGGTTCACCGTGCGGCCGAAGTAATCGCCGTCCTGGAAGATCACCGGCCCCGCCGCGACTCCCGCGTGGGCGGGTGGCAAACCGACGTCCGGTGACGTGGCCACCATCTCGAGCGCCGCATCGACGGCCGACTTCGGGCTCTTGAAATAGAACATGACACCGTCGCCGAGCCACTTCACGGGCTGCCCTCCACGCTCCAGCGATTCGTGTTCGACGAACGAAACGAGCTTGGCTGCAAGGTCCGCCGCGGCGCGATCTCCCATCTCCTCGGTGAGCCGGGTGTATCCGGCCAGGTCCAGGAAGCACATGGCAGGCGGATGCTCCAGTGGACGCTGATAGCCCCCCTCCTCCAGCGCCCGCTCGATGTGACCGACCAGGTCCTCGATCCACGCGCGTTCCCGCTGCCGCCGATAGAGCGTGACGATGACCTCGTCCATCATCGGGACGAACTCCGCCGATAGCACGGAGGCGAACTCCGTCAGCTGGCGTTCGCTCATACCGGATCGCAGGGCCCGAAGCTCAACGTTTGCATGAAACAGCGCGGTCTCTGCCTCCGCGATCCTTCTGAGTGCGTCGGAGTACACCCTGGTCATTCGAATGACCTCGGCCTCATTGGCAACGCCGGTCTCGAGCGCCCGCTGGAGGATGGGAAGAAGCGAAACCTCGTCCTCTCGCATCGGCTCGTCAGCCGGCGGACGCGCAAAACCTTGGGCCTGTCGCAGGGCCTGAAGCAGTTCGAGCGGAAATCCGGTTTCGTTGGCGAGCTCCTCGCCTGTCTTCGACGTGAGGGTGGACCAGGCGTAATGCGGAAGATCGAGGAAGCTGAACGAGAACTTTCCCTCCCGCACGGCGCGACCGATCTCCTCTAGGGGGAGGCCTGCTTGATCGCAGGCTCGAGCCAGCCGAGTTCGCTGGATGTCACCGGGGACGAAGGGTCGCTCCCCCTCGCCCGGCGCGACGATCCCGAGCTCAGCGAGGCGCTCGACGAAGTCGACGGTCACGCCAGCCCGCGAGGCGACGTCCGAGGCCGAAAGCTCGTCCATCCGGCGTCATGCTAGCGTCGGGCCTCGTTATCGGGTCGGTCGCTACAGTCGCCGAATGCGCTTGGACCATCGCGTCTCCCGCCGTTTGGACACTCGAGCTACCCGCCGTGCCGCGTTCCTTGCCGTGGCGATCGTCATCGGCGCCGCCGGCATGTTGATCGGAATGGCGGCGTTCGGTCGGATGCGAACGACCATGGGCCCATTCGACGTCGAGCTCGCCGGCCACCTGGGCAGAAGCGTGACCGAGATCTCGCTTCCACCCCTCGGCCGAATCACGGCCTCGACGCACAAAGGACCGCTGGCCTTCCAGGCCACGCTCAAAGCGGTGGACATCAAAGGGCTGACGGCGCTGGTCCGAAACCGGAGCGTCGCCGATGCCGCCGACCTCGTCGCCGAGCGAGCTCGGAAACTCGTCGTGCCGTTCGCGCTTCGCTTGCTTCTGCTCTCGGTCCTGAGCGCCGCCGCGTTGGCCGCGGTCGCCTTTCGGACCAAGTGGCGGGGAATCGTCGTTTCGGCGGCCGTCCCGCTGATCGTCGTAGGCGGCAGCGAGGTCGCGGCGTGGGCCACCTACGACAGCGCCGCGTTCACCGCGCCGAAGTTCTCGGGTCCGCTGGCGTTGGCGCCCAAGCTCGTCGGCGACGTGGAAACTGCGGCGGCGCGAATCGACGCATTCCGCCTGGAGCTCCAGCGAATCGTGAGTGGAGCCATTCGGGTCTACGGCGAGATCCAGAGCCGGGGCGTCGGGCAGGACAACCTCGTCCGGGTGCTTCACATCTCGGATGTCCACGTGTCCCCGCTCGGTCTCTCGTTCGCGCGGGACCTTGCTCAGGCCTTCGACGTCGACGTGGTCTTGGATACGGGAGACCTCACGTCGTTCGGAACGCCCGTCGAGGATCTGATCACGCGGTTCGTGCCCGGCTTTCGGCGTCCGTACATCTTCGTACCGGGAAACCACGATGGTCCGTCGTTGAAGGCGGCCATGACGAACGTCCCGAACGTCACGCTTTTGAATGGCACAACGGCCCAGCGCGCCGGAATCACGTTCTACGGTCTGGCCCACCCGGTGTTCACGCCGAACAAGCAGGCGCTCGTGGACGACGAGGAGTTCGAAGCCCGAGCCCGAGCGGCGGGCCAGCGCGTCCTCTCCGATATCGAAGCGATGCCGGCGCCGCCCGACGTGGTCGCGGTCCACGACGATCGGATGGCGGAAAGCGTGGCCGGCCGCGTGCCGTTGGTGGTGTCCGGGCACTTCCACCAGGCGTCGGCCCGCGTGCTCAACGGAACGCTGTACCTCAGAGACGGAACGACAGGCGGAGCCGGCTTCACGGTGTTCACCCAGACCGGAGGGATCCCACTCTCTGCCGAGATCCTCTACTTCTCACCCGGGCCGCCCGCCACCCTGGTGGCCTTCGACCGCATCACACAGTCGCCCGAGACAGGAAATCTCAGCGTCGAGCGCCACCTCGTGGCCCAAGAGTTCGGTGCTCTCATCCCAGAGGCGCCCGCGTCACCGTCGGGCGCAAACTGACCGCTGCTCTGATGGAGCCCAACGCATGACGGAGACCAACCTTCTGGGGGCCATCGCGAAGGCAGGAGAGCGAGCGGCCGAGACGCTGCTGCCGGCACCCACGGCCGCTTTCTTCGCTGCCGCAACACGGCTCCGCGGAAGACGGTTCTTCCATCCGTACGGGCGCGCGTTCGCTGGGACGCTCCGCCTTCCGAAGACTGCGGCGGGTCTCAAACAGGGAACCCATCCGGCCATCGCCCGACTGTCGCGAGGGGCAGGGCTGCCGACGGGCGTGCCCGACGTCCTGGGACTCGCCATCAAGCTGCCCGATCTCAACGGTCCTCGGCGAGACCAGGACTTCCTTCTGGTTTCCGCCGGGGCTCCACCTGTGATCCGTCACCTCCTGTTGCCCTCAGCCATGTTCGGTTCTCGAACCTTCTCCACGGTCCTCCCCTACGAGGCGGACGGCGAGGTATTGCTTTATGGAACTCTCCCATCGCCCACTCGCGAGCGCGCCACCGGTCTCAATCTGGACGACCTCGACGAAGCGCTGGAGCGCGGACGGCTCCGTTTCCGGTTCGCGGCGGCGACGATGGTCGGACCATGGCGGCAGATCGGCGAGCTCCACTTGGAGCGACGTCTTTCGCAGCAGCTATCGGACGAACTCCGTTTCAACCCTTGGAACACATCCGCGAACATCCGGCCGGTCGGACCGCTCAATCGATTGCGCGCGAACGCCTACCCCGTCAGCCAGAAAGCTCGAGATTGAGTCGCCCTTCGAGTTACCGACAGACTTGCTTGAGGAGCGGGTAAGGGTCGGCAGCCGAGCCGTTTTTCGGGTGCCACTCAAAATGGTCGCGTGGCGGGCCACCGAGGATGTTGCCAGTGTTTCCGACATAGCCAATGACGGTTCCTGCTCTTACTCTGCCCAATCGTCCGTAAGCAGACAAATGCGCGTTGTAGACGTAGCCCTGCGCCCCAAAGACTTTCACGGCAAGACCCGCGAGCTTGCCAGGCGCGGCGACTGCACGGCCATCGAACGGGGCGACCACGGGACTTCCCAAGTCCGCGAACATGTCGTTGCCTTCGTGGAACTCACCCGACGATCTCGGCCCGAAATCGTTCGAGTAATAACCGCGCGCTTGCACCGGGCACAGCCTGAACGGCCCATCACTATTCAACACCTTGACCCGACGAACCTGGATCACCTTCCGCCGGGTTCGGGGAATATTCTTGGTTTCGGAATCCACAGCAGGAATAGTGAGTCTGGTCCGTGGGCGTCTGGAGGCCAGCTCGTGGACCGTGGGCCTATGTGCCCGTGGGTAATCGCCACACGCGGTTAGCGAGATCCCCAGGACCACCGCAGCAAGCCTGATGCACCGGGTTCGACCTGTCGTGGAGGTGAGGGGAGTCGAACCCCTGACCTCTGCCGTGCGAAGGCAGCGCTCTACCACTGAGCTACACCCCCAGAGACAGCTAGGGTAACAAGGCCCTCCAGACCCGCGCGCGAGACTTTGACGCCCCAAGCCCGATAGGACACCATCCACCTATGCAAGCCCAACGACACCGTGCACGGCTCGTCCCGAGCAAGGATCAGATCGTGCGCTCCATCAAGGCCGAGCGCCGGGCGACCCTCTCGCTCCTTCGAGGACTGGACCAGGCCGCCTTCGACACGCCGACCGCGCTCCCGGGATGGCGCATCCGCGAAGTCATCGCGCACCTCATCACCACTGACCGCGCGGCGCTCACCGGCTCGATCCTTCCAGCCATCTTCCTCGCCGGATCGACGGACAAGGTGGAGGCATGGAACGAACGCCAGGTCCCGAGGTGGGCGAAGCGTTCGGTCCCTGACCTCGTGATCGGCCTGGACCGGTGGGGCCGGCGATTCGCCCGGTTCGCGGCGACAGTCCCCTCTCCCGTGTATCGCCCGACGCTTCCCAGCCCCTGGGGACGAGGTCCTCTCGCCCTGTACGTCTGGGTTCGAACCTATGACGAGTGGGTGCACCGGCAGGACATGCGTCGGGCGCTCGGAATGGGCGACGAGGACGTGGACGTCGAAGGCGCGGCTGAGTTCCTGCTCACCGCCATCGGCTTCCAGACGATCCATCAGCTGGATAGGGCGAAGGGTCAGCTCGCCATAGAGCTCCAGGGCGCCGCGCTTCCGCAGTGGACGTTCGACCTCACCAGCAAGGCCTTCGGTCCGAACGGGGCAACCGGCGGATCGGCAGACCCGACGACCGCGTCAACTCGGATCAGTGCACCGGCCGCCGCCTTCATCATGGCCTCTGCCGGCCGAGACTCGTTCGAGGACCTGACGTCCAAAGGGATCGTTCGCGTCGAAGGTGACGAGGACGCTGGCAGGAGATTCCTGTCCAAGCTTCGAATCGTCTAGAAGGAGCCCGCGATGGAAGATCGGAAATACCAGTACAAGTTCTCGATCCTCGGCCGGTACCCCGCCCGGATCAAGGGCAACGAAGACGCCGTGACGGTCAACATGCTTGCCGGGCACGACAACCACCTGACGTTCGCCGGCACGCTCACCATGAGCGAGGCCGAGTGGACGACGTTGATCGAGGCCCTGAAGTACAGCCTGCGGGACGGGATCGAGGTCGAGGACGACAGGCCTCCGCCGGACCAGGCGAAGAAGCTGATCGGTTAACGACCGCTTCGGCTAGCGGTCGCCCAAAACCTCTCGAGCGTGCCGCTCCAGGGCGTCCTGGAGGTTTCGCTGGACCAGCGTGATGGAGAGGTCGCCTCTGGTTCGCTCCATGATCCCGCGCGCGACGTCGGTCGAGCGCCTCAGGTTGCCGGTGATCGCGTCCGGGAAGTCGATGGACACCAGGACCGAGAACATGTCCTCCATCGCGGTGAGGATGCGTTCGCTCTCCCCGAGCTCGCCACGGCGCAGGTGATCCAGGATCGCTCGCCGCGCCTCGCCGATGGTTTCCGCCATCCCGTTCAGATACGGCGCCAGCTGAACGCCGAGATCGTCCGGCGAGGGCAACTCGGCCCCCTGAACGACCGCCTCGGTCAGGCGCGCTTCCGCATATTCCTTTTGGGCGTCCTGAAGGAAGCCGGCGAAGAGAACATCCGGATGGGCCTCCAGCGCCTCCCCACCCGACTGAAGCGCGGAGCGAGACTCCTCCATGAGCTGGTGCGCCAGGTCGAAGTCTCCCCGATGGACCGCCCGAATCGCATTCGCCGACGAGCGAATGGACCGCCGCGCCGCCGACAGTCCCTTTTCGCGAGCCGCGGTCTTCCCTTCGAACCGCCGCTGAAAGGATGAGGAAAGTGCTCCAAGGTCCACGACAGCAGCCGATTCTTCTACACCCGCGAGGTGCTGGCTAACCCGCGGTTCGGACCGTGGCGCGCTGAGGAACCGATCGCCGGCGGCCGATCACCCGGACGTCGTCATCGACGTAGTCGAACGCGAGCGGAGCGCTTCGCCGGCCGTTCTTCCCAGCCACGCCAGGGTACGGAGACCGTTTCCGAGCCAGCATCTGCGTCCGTTCGCGCGGGGTGATCACCGCAAGGAAGCCGCAGTACAGGAGGAGAAGACCAACGAATCCGGCCGTTCCGAAAAGCATTGGCCGGAGCCGGGGAAAGGCACCAATGACGGCTGTGATGAGGGCGCCGTCAGTGAGCAGAACGAATATGAGTCGCCGTCGTCGCCGGGCCCTCAGCCGGCGAGCGGCCAGCCCGCCGTCCAACGGCCGTCCCTTGGGCGGCATGAGCACCCAACGGCCATGCCCGTTCCTGTTCGTCTCCGCGAGGAGATGCAAAGTCCGCTCGAACTCCTTGGCGCTCCCAAGCGGGGAAGAGTTTTTGCGGGGAAGGAGGAAGACTGTCCAGATAATGCCCAAGAGGGCGAATAAAAGCCAGCCGAGCACAGGCCTCCTCGCGATCGGGTACGCAGATCGCCTTCTGTCGCCTGGAACCGCAACGTAACACCTGGAGTTCGCGGATCAAGGATTTGCGGTAGGACGCTACGAGGGCCTTCGATATCGGCCGCTCTTCCCGCCGGACTTCGCCACGAGCCTGAGATCGTCGATCTGCGCCGAGCGATCGTACGCCTTGGCGGTGTCGTAGAGCGAAAGCGCCGCCACGGCCGCGGCGGTGAGCGCTTCCATCTCTACTCCGGTTCGATCGTTCGCCGTCACCGTGGCCTCGACCCGAATTCGGCCCTCGCCAGACTCCGGCTCCAGCACGACCGAGGCCCCAGTGAGCGCTATCGGGTGACAAAACGGCAGGAGATCGGGCGTTCTCTTCGCCGCCATGAGCCCGGCGATCTTGGCGGCCTCCAGGGGATTGCCCTTCGGAGTGCCCGCAACAAGGGCGGCACAAGCCTCGGGTGACATCCGAATCACGCATTCGGCTACGGCCTCGCGAGCCGTCACGTCCTTCGGGCCGACCTCGACCATGCGGGCCGCCGGTTCGGACAAGACCGCTACTCCCCGTCGAGCGCCCGGAACACCAGGACTCGGACGCGCGAGCCTGCCGGAGCCGTGTCCGTGCCGACGGGAATCATGGCGAGCCCGTTCGCCTTGGACACCGTCGCCAGGAGGTTCGATCCGCGCCCGCCCGTGCTGGCGGCCCGCCACCGCGACCGGTCCCGCCAGACGCGAACCCGCGCGAACTGGAGCTTGTCCGCCGGGCCCGAGATGTCGGTATCGAGCGTCGCCCACACTTCGGGCCGAAAGATGTCGTTGCGGCCCATCATCTTCAGCAACGCCGGCCGGATGAAGACCTCGAACGACACGAACACCGAAACGGGGTTCCCCGGAAGCCCGAAGAACGGCACCTGATCCACCTTCCCGAAACCCTGCGGCATGCCCGGCTGCATGGCGACGCGATAAAAGTCGATGTCGCCCCGGCGGAAGAACGCCTTCTTGACGACGTCTCCCTCACCGACGGACACGCCGCCGGAGCTGATAAAACAGTCCGCCCGCGCGGCGAGCCCGAGGACCTCCTCCTTCAGCGCCTCGACGTCGTCTCGAATGATCCCGGCCAGGTACGGAACGGCGCCCAGCTCCCGGAGGGCGCCGAACAGCGTGTATGAGTTGGCGTCGCGAACCATCCCGAATCCGGCGCTCCGCTGAGGCTCGACCAGCTCGTTTCCAGTCGAGATGACCACGACCCGTGGCCGAGGATGCACCTGCACCGAACCGCGGCCGGCGCTCGCCAGCAAACCCAGCTCGGGGGCGGCCAGCCGCCTCCCTTGCGGGATCAGGAGCTCGCCGGCCTTGACGTCCTCTCCGGCCGGGCGAACGTACGCACCCTGGGAGACCGGCTCCAGGACATGGACGCGCTCTCCTTCGAGCAACGCGACCTCCATGGGGACGATGGCGTCGGCTCCTGCAGGGATCGGCGCGCCGGTGGCGATTCGAACCGCCTCCCCGGCGCCAACGGTGCCTTCGGGCCGCCGTCCGACCGGCGCGCGGCCCACGATCTGGAGCGGCACGGGGTCGTCTCGATTCGCGTCGCGCACGTCGCTCGCTCGGACGGCGAAGCCATCCATCCCTGAGGACGAAAACGACGGAACGTCGCCGTCGGCGACCACGTCGCTCGCCAGCACGCAACCAAAAGCCTCCTGAAGGGGCAGCTCGATCGGAGCGATGATCGGCGTCTGTTCGAGGATCGAGGCGCGGACGCTCTCGACCTGCCTGAGCTCACCGGGGTCGGTCCCGGGGCGCCGAAGCTGGCGCAGACCGGCCTCCCTGCCTCGCGCGGGCGCGTCAGAGCTCGAACGGCGTGGATCCCACATGACCTAGACCAGTCTCTTTCTCTGCACCAGCTCGGCAAGGATCGGGCGGAACTCGGCTCCGAGGTCTTCTCGATCGATGGCGAGCTCGATGGTGGCGCGAAGGAAGTCCAGCTTCTTCCCGATGTCGTAGCGGACGCCTTCGTAGACGTAGGCGTAGACGGTCTGTTGCTGGGCCAGCAGGTTCAACGCGTCGGTAAGCTGGACCTCCCCTCGCTCGTCTGGCGGTGTCTCGCGCAGCGCGTCGAAGATCTCCGGGGTGAGGACGTAGCGTCCGATCGCCGCGAGGTTCGAGGGCGCCTCCTCGGGCGGGGGCTTCTCGACGATGCGAACCACCCGCGCCAGGTTGTCCTCGACGAACTCGGGCTCGACGGCGCCGTACAGATTGATCTCGCTCCGCGGAACTTCCTTGACTGCAATGAGACTTCGCCCGTATCGCTCGTACAGCTCGACCATCTCGCGAATGAGGCTGCCCGAGCCGATGATGTCGTCGCCCAACAGCACGGCGAACGGCTCGCGGTTGACGTGCGGTTCGGCGACCGAGACGGCGTGCCCCAGGCCCTGCGGATCCTTCTGGCGGATGTAGTGAATGGCCGCCATCTCCGAGATCTTTCGGACCTCCTTGAGCTCTTCGTACTTTCCGGTTTGCTCCAAGCGCGACTCGAGCTCGAACGAGCGGTCGAAATGGTCTTCGATCGTTCGCTTCCCGCGGCCGGTCACGATGAGGATGTCGTGAAGGTCGGCGGCGACCGCCTCCTCGACCACGTACTGGATCGCAGGCTTGTCGACCAGCGGAAGCATCTCCTTGGGCTGCGATTTGGTGGCCGGAAGAAACCTCGTGCCCAGCCCCGCAGCCGGAATGACCGCTTTCTTAACTGCCATTAACGCCCCTTCTTGAGGCAGCGAGTCTAGTCGACGCCTCTCTGGCGCCGGTCGGTCTGCGTAGTCACGAACCGTCACGAACGGAAAGCCGCAGGTCGACTTCTATAATCGAGCCATGCCCACGTACGAGTACGCGTGTCAGTCGTGCGGTTCGCACATCGAGGTCTATCAGCGATTCAGCGATGAGCCGCTCTCGACGTGCGGCGTCTGCGGCGGGCAGCTCCGGAAGGTCTTTCATCCGGCGGGCATCCTCTTCAAGGGATCGGGCTTCTACGCAACCGACTCGCGCGCCGCCGCCAAAAAGAGCGCAGGCGACGGAAAGTCGAGCGAAAGCGGCGGCGGGGACAAGGGTTCGCCGGGCTCGAAGGAGACCAAGGAAACCAAAGCCAAGGATGGTTCAAAGTCGTCCGGCTCGAAGGACGCCGGATCGTCTACCGCGAGCTCAACGCCAAGCAAGGAGAAGACCGCCTGAGCGCGGCCCCTCCTGAAGAACCTGTCCGGGTCGGGGTGTTCGGTGGCTCCGGGTTCTACTCCTTTCTGGATGACGTCCAGGAAGTCGAGCTCGACACGCCGTGGGGGAAACCGTCGGCGCCGGTCTCCATCGGCACCGTAGAGGGGCGCCGGGTGGCGTTCATCCCTCGCCACGGCGTCAAGCACCAGTTCCCTCCGCACGTCGTTCCGTATCGCGCGAACGCGTGGGCGTTGAAGCAGCTCGGCGTGGAGCGG
>DASVPT010000025.1:0-22122 GCA_036389535.1 Actinomycetota bacterium | reverse complement strand
TCGACCTGCCGCCCGATCGCTGTCGGGCGACCTCGAACAGAACCAGCGTCGCGGCCGCGGCGAGGTTGAGCGACTCCGCGCGGCCCGCGATGGGAACTCGAACCGTCTTGTCGGCCAAGGCCGCCACCTCGGGCGACAACCCGTGGGCCTCGTTGCCGAACAGCACGGCGGTGGCGCCGGTGAGGTCGACGTCGTACACCGATTCGCCGCCCTCAGCATCGGCCGCGTAGATCGAAAACCCCTGCTGACGAAGCGTGGCAACCGTCTCTCGGACATCCGGGCCTCGGACCACCGGAACGTGAAAGACCGAGCCTGCGCTGGCCCGAACCGTCTTCGGGTTGTAGACGTCCACGGAAGTCCGCGTGAACACGACCCCACCCGCTCCGGACGCATCGGCGGACCGAAAGATGGTTCCGGCGTTGCCCGGATCGCGAACTTCGACCAGGACCGGAACGAAGACGGCGCCCGGCAACAACGACTCCAGGGAGACGTCCAGGAAATCAGCGACGGCCACGACGCCCTGCGGCGTCACGGTCGACGTGAGCGCCCCCATGACCCGCTCCGAGACCTCGTGTGTGGCGACCCCGCGCCGACCCGCTTCCTCGAGGACCGGATCCAGTCGCTCCTCGCTCGAGGCGCGAGAGAAGAACAGGTCAGTTACGACCGCATCCGACCGAAGCGCTTCCAGCACGCCCTGAACGCCTTCGACCAGGAAGCGCCGATCCTTGTCGCGCATCGCGCGCTTCTTCAGGCGAGTGGCGGAGCCTACGCGAGGGTTGCGACTCGAGGTGATCATGGTGCCGTCGGGGCCATCATGGACCGCCGGCGGTCACGGCGGGAAGCGACTCAGGCGGTGGGTGCTGCGGCGCGGCGTCGCGTCTTCGGTTCGGGCGTCTCGAGCGCCCCGCGCGCCGCCTCGACCAACCCACGGAAGGCGGCCGGGTCATTCACCGCCAGATCCGCCAGGACCTTCCGGTCCAGCTCGATCCCCGCGGCGCGAAGGCCCGTGATGAACCGCGAATAGCTCATCCCTTCGGCCCGGACGGCCGCGCCAATCCGCGTGATCCAGAGCCGACGGAACTGACCCTTTCGATCTCGACGGTCGCGGTACGCGTAGGAGAGCGAGTGGATGACCTGCTCTTTGGCCACTCGCCGTCGGCGCGACCGCGCGCCGTAGTAGCCCTTGGCCTGGGAGAGGATCTCCCGGCGCTTCTTCTTGGCGTGGACGGACCGCTTGACTCGTGGCATCTGAGAGCTCTCTCGTCGCTATTCGTCGGTGGAAGGCGCCGGGCTCGGCCGGCCCTTGCTGCGACCGCCACCGAGAAGCTTGCGCGTGTTCTCGCGTTCCGCCGTGACCTCCGACATCCCGGTGATCCGGCGCTTGCGGCCTCCGGACTTCTTGATCAGAAAGTGATTCCCGGTGGCCTTGCGGTGCAAGATCTTGCCGCGCGCGGTCACGCGGAAACGCTTGGCGGCCCCTCGGTGCGTCTTCATCTTGGGCATCGGTCGTCTATTCCTTCGCTTCTCCATCGCCGGCTGCGGCTACCTTCGCCGGCTGACGCTTGAGCGGGACCATGACCATCACCATGTTGCGCCCGTCAAGCTTCGGGAACGACTCTACGGTAGCAAGTTCCTTGAGGTCGCCGGACAGCCGGTCCAGCAGGCGCCGCCCCAGCTCGGTGTGCGCCATCTCCCGACCGCGGAACATGATCGTCACCTTCACCCGCGCGCCGGTCTTCAGAAAGCGCTCGATGTGCCCCTTCTTGGTGGCGTAATCGTGCGGGTCGATCTTGGGGCGCATCTTCATCTCTTTGACTTCGACGCGCTGCTGCCGCTTTCGAGCCTCTTTTTGCCGGACGTCGCGCTCGTACTTGAACTTGCCGTAGTCCATGATCCGGCACACCGGCGGGTTGGCTTGCGGAGCCACCTCCACGAGGTCGAGGTCGAGGTCCTGAGCACGACGAAGAGCGTCCTGAATCGAAACGATTCCAATCTGCGATCCGTCCGCACCGACCAACCGGACCTGCGGGGAGCGAATCCGGTCGTTTATGCGTGGTTCAACGGCGACGCCGCATCACCTCCCGGTGGAACGGCGCCAGGCCCGCTGGCGAGAGATTCAAGAACGAGGCTCGTCGTGCATATGTTCAGGCGAGTATAGGAGCGAGGCTTCACGCAGGCTTGACGTTTGCCGCCTGCTTTCCCTTCGGTCCGTCCACGATGTCGAATTCGACTTCCTGGCCCTCCGTCAGCGTCCGATAGCCATCGCCGGTGATCGCGCTGTAGTGCACGAACACGTCATCGCCTTCGGATTGAGCGATGAACCCATAGCCCTTCTCGTTGCTGAACCATTTGACGGTGCCCTGCGTCAACCTGACCTCCTCGGTGCGAACACCCGGCCCCTCGCCGGCGGCCGAGCGTAGCACGGAGGAAATGCACGGGCAATGAACTCACCACTCCGGCTCGAGCGGCCTTCCGTAGTCGTCCTGCAACCGGAGCGTGTCGTCTTCGGAGGTGTAGCCGTAGGCAACTTCGAGGACCCTGCCACGGGTTTCGCCGCGGTTCTGGATGCGGTGTGGCTCCTCGGCCGACACGACGAACTCATCCCCGGGCCGCGCGTCTTGCACCTTGTTGCCGATCTGGATGACCAGCCCCGGGTCGAGCACCACCCACATCTCGTCCCGAAGCTGGTGGTAGTGCTCGCTGGTCTCCTGCCCGGGTTCGACGGTTATGAGCCGCACGGATGAGGGCTGATTGAGGGCGTACGTGACCACCTTCCCCCACGGCTTATCGACGATCACCGAAACGTCACTCCTTCTCGGGGAGCTGATCGAGGACGCTCGCCATCTGCATGGCGGCCATCGCGGAGTCCCAACCCTTGTTGCCGTGCTTTCCGCCGGCGCGAGCGAGGGCCTGATCCATGTTCTCCGTGGTGAGGACCCCGAAGATCGCCGGGATGCCGGACTCGCGCGCGACGTCCCCGACTCCACGAGCGGCTTCTCCGGCGACGTAGTCGAAGTGCGGGGTCTCCCCTCGGATGACGGCTCCCAGGCAGACGACGGCGTCGTAGATCTGCGAATCGGCGAGCCGCCGGGCGGCCAGCGGCAGCTCGAACGCTCCCGGGACCCAGGCCACGATCAGATCGTCCTCGGAGATGCCATGGGAGCGGAAACAATCCACAGCGCCGTCGACCAGAGCGCGAACCACGATGTCGTTGAAGCTCGCCGCAACGATGGCGAACCGGCGGCCCCGGGCGTCGAACGACCCCTTGACCTCGATCATCGCTGACCGCTTCGTTGAGGGGCGGTCTCCTGCGCGTCCAGACCCTCGAGGAGGTGCCCGAGCTTCTCCCGCTTGGTCTTGAGGTACGGGAGATTCTCGGGCGTCGGCGTGGTCTCGAGCGGAACACGATCCACGATCGAAAGGCCGTACCCCTCGAGCCCGGCGCGCTTGGACGGATTGTTCGTGAGCAGTCGCATGCTGCGGACTCCGAGGTCGTACAGGATCTGCGCGCCGATCCCGTATTCACGAGGGTCCGGAGCGAAGCCGAGCTCGACGTTCGCCTCGACCGTGTCCTTGCCTGCCTCCTGGAGCTGATAGGCCTGGAGCTTGTGCGCCAGCCCGATGGCCCGGCCCTCGTGACCCCGGATGTAGAGGACGACGCCGCGGCCTTCGGCCCCGATCTTTCGCAGCGCGTCGTCGAGCTGTGTCCCGCAGTCGCATCGAAGCGAATGGAAGACGTCGCCCGTCAGGCATTCGGAATGAACCCGAACCAGGATGTCCTCCCCGTCTCCGATCTCGCCGAGCGCCATGGCCACGTGGACGTTCTCGTCGACCAGGCTCTCGTAGGCGCTGGCCGAGAACTCGCCGTAGAGCGTGGGAATGGTGGCCTCGGCCACCTTTCGAACGAGCTTCTCGCGGCGCCGCCGGTACGCGATGAGGTCTGCGATGGAGATGATCTTGAGCCCGTGCCGTTCGGCCACCCGACGGAGCTCCGGGAGACGCGCCATGGTCCCGTCCCCATGCATGATTTCGCAGATGACCCCGGCCGGGGACAGACCGGCGAGCCTGGCCAGGTCCACGGCCGCTTCGGTGTGGCCCGCCCGTTTCAGGACACCGCCCTCCTGCGCGCGGAGCGGGAACACGTGTCCCGGCATCTGAATCTCCTCCGGCCTCGTCGCCGGGTCGACCACGGCCTTGATCGTTGCCGCTCGGTCGTACGCGCTGGTTCCGGTGGTCGTCTTCCCCCGAACGTCAATCGACACCGTGAACGCGGTCTCCATCGTCCCGTGCTTCGCCGTCACCATCGGCGGGATGTTCAGCTCGTCGAGCCGCGCCTCATCGCACGGCATACAGATGATGCCGCGGCCGTGTGTCGCCATGAAGTTGACGGCTTCCGGCGTCACCTTGTCGGCCGCCATGATGAAGTCGCCTTCGTCCTCGCGATCGGCGTCGTCGACGACGATGACGATTCGGCCTTCTCGGATGTCCTCGATGGCCTCTTCGATGGTCGCAAACGGTTCTTCGGTCATGCCCGCTCCTTCACCATTCCTTCCACGTACTTCGCCAGCACATCGACCTCCAGGTTCACCCGGGCCCCCGGTCTCATCGTCCCCAACGACGTCGCCTGAAGGGTGTGGGGAATCAACGCGACCGAGAACTCAGCCTCGGACGGCGCCACCACCGTGAGGCTCACACCGTCCACCGTGATAGAGCCCTTGTCCACGATGTAGCGGCCGAGCTCTTCGGGAAACCGAATCGTCATGATCGTTCCCGTGGGATCCTCGCGAACGTCGATGACCTCACCGACGGCGTCCACGTGGCCCTGAACCAGGTGTCCCCCAAGCCGGGACATCAGCGTCAGCGGCCGCTCGAGGTTCACCGGATCCCCGGCCTTGAGGGCGCCGAACGAGGTCCTGGCCAGGGATTCATCCGACAGCTCGAAGGCCAGCGTGAAGCCGTCGGGACCGTTCTCGGAACGATCGACCACGGTCAGACAGACGCCGTTGACGGCGATCGACGCCCCGGGTTCTGAATCCTGCGCCACCTTCTGCGCCGTCACGACGATGCGGCGGCTCGCTGTCACGACCTTGCCGCGTTCTTCAATGATCCCGGTGAACATCCGCCACCACCTTGACGTCATCTCCGAGCCGAACGACTTCGCTGAACGAAAGGCGAACGGCATCCGCCAGTGTGGAGACGCCGGTCCCTCCCAGGATTCCCGGTGCGTCTTCACCGCCGATCAGGGTCGGTGCGAGGTACACCACGACTCGGTCGGCCACGCCCGTTTCGATCGCCGAGGCCGCAAGCGCCGACCCGCCCTCAATGAGGACATTCTGGATGTCTCGCTTCCCCAACAGCTCGATGAGTCGCGTCAGCGACACGATGCCGCCCTCGCCTCCGTCGACCACGACCACCTCTGCCCCTCCGGCTTCCCAGGCATCACGAGCTTCGACCGGGGACGCGGAGCTGGTTGCGATGAGCGTGGGCGCAGAGCCATCCAGGATCGTGGCGTCTTTTCGCGTGCGGCCCCGCCCATCGACCACCACTCTCAAAGGAGGGCGGCCCCGGTAATCGGCGAGGCGGACCGTGAGCGATGGATCATCCGCGCTCACCGTTCCGGCTCCGACCACGATGGCGTCCGACCTCGCGCGGAGGCGATGGGCATCCTCGCGCGCCGCCTCTCCGGTGATCCACTTCGAAGATCCGTCCCTCGCCGCGATCTTGCCGTCGAGCGACGCCGCGATCTTCAGCGTGACGAAGGGCAAGCCGGTCCGAACGTGCTTCGAAAAACCGACGTTCAACCGTTCGGCGGCTCCGCGGAGAACGCCTTCCACGACGAGGACGCCGCCCTCCTTCAGAACCCGGACACCGCGGCCGTCGACCACGGGATTGGGGTCGATGGCCGCCACCACGACCTCGCGAATTCCGGCGGCGACAATCGCCGGGGCACACGGCGGCGTGCGTCCCTGGTGCGCGCACGGCTCCAGCGTCGTGTACAGGGTTGCGCCCCGCGCGTCCTCTCCGGCCGCAGCCATCGCGGCCATCTCGGCGTGCGGCGTGCCCGGGCCTTCGTGCCACCCCTCACCCACGATTCGCCCGTCTTTGACCAACACCGCACCCACCAGCGGGTTGGGCGGAGCCAGACCCACGCCGCGCTCGGCGAGCGCCAGCGCCCGGGTCATGTTGTGCCTCGCGTCTCTGGGGAGTTCCCGCCCCACGTCCACTCACCCTTTCTCAAGGGGGCGGAGGCGTGAGGAGAGGAGAGGACAGACGGGCAGGCAGATGCCGACCCGTTCGCTCGCCTCTCCCATCCCGACTTTCACGGTCGGTCACGGAATCTCACCGTGTCCACCCCGAGCTGGCGGCCCGGGGGTCGCGGACTTTCACCGCCGGTGGGGAGTTACACCCCGCCCCGATGACGAGCTTCTATTGCGGCAAGTATACGAGCGGGTAGGTTCCGGCGCGCACCGAAAAGGCGCCGAGAGGGTGCGGGCGGATCAGGTGGTGCGGCGGTCCAGGGCGTAGGACGAGCCGCTCTCCCGCTTCGCGAACTGCTTCAGCTCCGTGGCCACCGACACGGCCTCGCCGTAGTGGATGAACCGCCGCGCCGCCGAGGACGCCACGCCGATGGACAGCGCCAGGAGCGGGAAGATCTTCACGTTCCCCTGGCGGTCCGGCACTTCGATGCATCCGCGGTCCCGGTCGATGGAGTCGTAGAGCGACGGTGCGATCTCGTCGAATCGGTCGACCAGCGTCTTCGCCAAGACCTCACCGAGGTCGGGCGGAACGATGACGATGAAGTCGTCGCCGCCGACGTGGCCGACGAACCCGCCGG
Organism: Actinomycetota bacterium; assembly: GCA_036389535.1. GTDB lineage: Bacteria > Actinomycetota > UBA4738 > UBA4738 > UBA4738 > JALYGK01. The sequence continues at coordinate 15,287 of DASVPT010000025.1, read as the reverse complement.
GGCCGGCCATCTCGTGGACCACATCGTTGATTAGTCGCGCCAGGCCTTGAATCGCACGGTCCCCGCGAACGAAGCCGTAGTGGTCGTTGTATGCCTTGAAATAGTCGAGGTCGGCATACAGAAGGGAGAACGGTTCATCCTCGGCGACGCGTCGGCGAATCTCCTCCTGGACACGAATGTTTCCGGGCAGCCCCGTGAGCGGCGACAGCGCCCGCATCTCTCGGGCCCGGCGAAGGGTTCCCTTGACCCGAGCCAGCAGCTCGACGGGATCGAACGGCTTGATGATGTAGTCGTCGGCGCCGGAAGAGAGCCCGAGCACCTTGTCCGATGAGAGCGCCTTGGCCGTCAGCATGATGATGCTGGACGACGACGTCCTGGAATCTCGACGGAGCCTCTGGGCAACCTCGAACCCGTCCATCTTCGGCATCATCACGTCGAGCAGGACGAGGTCGGGCCGCAGCTCGAGCGCCCGCTCCATGGCTTCCTCGCCGTTCGACGCGACGGAGACGTTGTAGCCGGCCGAGCGAAGGTTCACCTCGACGAATCGAGCGACATCCGGATCGTCATCGACCACGAGGACGTGTTCGGCCATCGCTACCTCCCCACCACGATCGCCAGGCGCCGCGCCGCTTCGCTCGGCGAGTCGGACTTGAAGATGGCGGACGCCGCGGCCAGAGTGGTCGCGCCCGCGGCCACGCAGCGCGTGGCCGTGTTCTCGTTGATCCCGCCGTCCACCTCGACCTCCACGGACAGGCCCCGACGGTCGATCTCCTTTCGGACCGATTCGATCTTCGGAAGCACCGACTCGATGAAGTCCTGGCCGGCCCACCCTGGATTGACCGTCATGACCAGGACACGGTCGAGGGAGTCAAGGTGAGGAAAGACCCGTCCGACGTCGGTTTGCGGATTCACCGCAAGCCCGGCCCTGAGGCCGAGGTCCTCGGCGCTTCGAACCGTGCGCGCGGGATCGTCCGTGGCTTCCACGTGCGCGGTCACGATGTCGGCACCCGCCTTCTTGAAGTCCTCGAAGAGCTCCTCCGGGCGTTCGACCATGAGGTGGCAGTGCAGCGGCAGGTTCGTGGCCCGCCGCAGCGACTCCACCACCACCGGTCCAACGGTGAGCGGAGGCACAAAATGAGCATCCATTGCGTCGACATGAATGAAATCGACGTATTTCTCCACAAGCTTTACCTCGTCCGAGAGGCGGGCGAAGTCGGCGGAGAGGACCGAGGCGGCGACCTTACCCTCCATTCGCCGGATTCTACGGCCCTAAGGTGCCTGGAAAGAACCGTCAGGCGCGGCGAAATCCCGCGTAAAACATGGCGTCGGTGTCATCTCTGTGCGGCCACAGCCGGTGCGTGGCCGAGTCACCATCCGGCCCCGGGACCTTCAACGGTTCGAAATCGGGCCGCTTGGCGAGAAATGCCCGGACGGCGGCGTCGGTCTCCGCGCGAGGAAACGTGCACACCGAATAGATGAGCCGTCCCCCTTCGACGACCAGGTCGGCTACGCCCGTCAATATGCTCACCTGGAGCCTGGCCAGCCCAGCGAGGTTCTCGCGTTGCGGGCGCCACAGCAGCTCGGGCCTTCTTCGCGCGGCTCCCAAACCGGAGCACGGGGCGTCGACCAGGACGGCGTCGAATGGGCCTCGAACCGCCGGACGGCGGGCATCCTGAACGACCACGCGGATGGGCGTTCCAAGCCGCCGGCCCACCTGCCGCACCAGGGCAGCCCGGCGCGGGTGCACGTCCGCGCCGACGACCAACCCCTCGGGTCCTGCGGCACATGCGAGGCCGGTGGCCTTCCCGCCCGGTCCGGCGCAGGCGTCCAGGATTCGTTCACCCGGTCGGGCATCCAGTGCCGAGGCCACGAGCGCCGACGCTTCGTCCTGGATCACGAACCACCCCTCGTCGAATCCGGGAAGTCGCGAGGGGCTTCCGGCAGCAACGCGGAGGACGCCCGGATGGCGCTTCGCCGCGCGCACGTCATAGCCGGCGTCTCGAAGTCGCCCTTCCACCGCGCCCGGAGTGGTTCGGCACTCGTTGATTCGAAGCGAAAGCGCCGCGGGCGAGGCAAGGTGCGCAGCGGCATCCTCGACCTCGGGCTCCGGGAGCACCCGCCGGAGCTCGGCGACCGCCCACTCGGTCAGCCCGGTTCGCGCCGAGATGCCGCCGTCGTCGCTTCCGGGTGGCACGGCCGGAGCCTCCCCGGCCAGTCTCCGGAGGATCGCGTTGACGAAACCACGATGCGGCGGCTCGGCGAGCGAAACGGATTCGGAGACGGCGGCGTGCGCGGGAATCCGAGTGAACAGGATCTGATACGCGCCGAGTCGAAGGACGGCCAGCGCCGACTCGTCCACCTGGTGCAGCGGGCGGCTCGCGATGGCTGCCAGCGCGCGGTCGATGGGGATGGTTCGGCGAAGCGTTCCGTACACCAGATCGGCGGATAGCTGACGATCTCGCACCGGCAGATGGGATCGGTCCAGCTCCGCGCTCAGCGTGAGGGTGGAGTACGCGCCTTCTTCCATGACGCGTCGCAGCGTTCGAAGCGCGACGGCTCGAGGGTCAGGTCGATCCAAGATTCTCGCCGAGCTCGGGTCGGTGACCACGGACGAACTCCACTCCAGTCATTCGCTTGCGTCCCTCCAAGGCCACCTCTTCGAGGCGCACCAAACCGCCGGCCGCGGCGACCGAGAATCCCGACTTCGACGCTTCGGCCACCGACCCGGCGATCCGTTCGTCGTCGGCGCCGGGAGCTTCGACGGATGCCTTGAAGACCTTCAACACCTTGCGGCGAAACATGGTCTGGGCCCCGGGCTCTGGCGCGAGCGCGCGAACCTGCCTGGCGATTTTTTCGGCGGAGCCGCTCCAGTCGATGACCCTGTCTTCCGGCGTGAGCTTCGGCGCATAGGTGGCCCGATCGTGATCTTGCTGCCGCTCCACCAGGGACCCGGCTTCCAGCGCATCGAGCGTCTCCACCAACACTCCGCCGCCGAGCCGAGCGAGCCTCGTGCCCAGCTCGCCGGCGTCTTCCCGTTCCCCGATGGCCGCTCCGGCTTGAAGAAGGATCGGTCCGGTGTCCATTCCCTGGTCCATCCGAATCGTGGTGACGCCGGTTCGGGATGCCCCGTTCATGATCGCCCGTTGAACGGGCGCGGCCCCGCGGAGCTCCGGCAGCAGAGAGAAGTGGAGGTTCACCGGAGCGATCGCGGGAACCTCGAGGACCGGCGCGGGAAGAATCTCGCCGTAGGCCACGACGGCAAGGACGTCCGGCCTCGCCTTCTCGAGCGCGGCGAATCCCTCGCCGGCCTTGACCGTTTCGATCTCCTTTGTTTCCAGGCCGAGACGCTCCGCCGATTCGGCCACCGGGGTTCGAACCAGCGCGCTGCCGCGTCCGGCCGGTCGGGGTGCTCGGGTCAGAACGATGGAGATGTCATGGGCTGATCCCGCGATCGACTCCAGGGATGGGACGGACCACGGCGCGTTGCCGAGAAAGGCCACTCGCATGACGGCCGGGGCTCACTCTCCCCGTCGGCGGCGCTGATGCCCCACGCCCAGATTCAGCTCGTGGTCGCGCCACTCGGCCAAGGCCTTCCGCCGGTCTCGTTCAGGAAGTCGGTCGATGAACAGCGTGCCGGCGAGGTGGTCGGTCTCGTGCTGGAAGATCCGCGCGAGCAGCTCCTCTCCCTCGTAGGACACGGGCCTCCCCTCGAGGTCGAGGCCGTCCACGCGCGCCCGGAGCGCGCGCTTCGTGGAGTACCAGAGCCCAGGGATCGAAAGGCACCCCTCTTCGTCCTCCTGCTCCCCCTCCAGGTCAGAGAGCACTGGGTTCGCCACCGCACGCGGACCGTCGTCGTCGTGCCGGTCGTCGAACACGAAGAACCGCAGGGACACGCCGACCTGCGGCGCGGCGAGCCCGACGCCAGGGGCGTCGTACATCGTCTCGACCATGTCGTGGTAAAGCCGGAGCAGGTAGTCGTCGAAGGCCTCGACGTCCTGGGACGGCTCGCGGAGAACCGGATCGCCCAGCCGTCGAATCGGCAGAATCGTCATGGCCGGCTCACAGCTGAGGCTCCGCATCCACCCGGTCCACGATCCCGTCCGCGGCGAGCTCGCGAACGACCTGGCTGAACGGCGAGAGGTCGGCGCGAGGAACCGTGGCGAGGCACACCGTCGCGTCACCGATCGTCGTCGACACCAGCGACCCAGCTCCCGCGTTCTGCAGGAACTTCGGAAGGCGGGCATCGCCGGTGATTCGAAAGAGCGGATCTGCCGGCGGAAAGCCGGCGGCCGTTCGTCGTTCGCCCTCCTCCTCGAGGAACCCGACCGGATCCCATCGGATCAGCGACTGAATGGCGCGATGGGCAGGCCGCCGCGTTTGTGCCAGGACACGGCCCCCGCCGCGCCGGGGACCGGCCCAAGCCGCCGCCTCCATCCACGTGGCCAGGGCGCGTTCGCCCGCATGGACGCCGGGGTTGGCCAGCGCCCGGTCGGGGTCGAGGATGGCCACGACATCCAGCGAGAGCGGTCCGAAATCCTTGACCGCGGCGGCGGTGCCCACAACGAGCTCGTCCGGCCCGGGAGGTGCGCCGCTCCCCGCGTCGCGGCGGACCGGTCGGCGACCTATGTGTCCGGCCCACTCTGCGATTCGCTCCACCCCTCCCCGTTCGATGCCGAAGTCGCCGGAGTTGCACACGGCGCAGAGGGCGGGCGAGGAACACACTCGGCAGGTGGCGGAACCTCGTTCCATGACGATCTGTCCACGACAGCGCGCGCAGGCGGCTTGCGAACCGCAGGACCGGCACACACGCGCCACGCCATAGCCGGGCCGAGACACCACGAGAGCCGCGGACTTCGCGTTCTTGAGGAGCGTGGCCAGCCGCGGTGACCGGTCCTCCGCGGCCGGTGGTGTGGTCTCGACCAGCGGGGCGGCCTCGCGCTCGACGCCACGAGAAGCTCTGAACACCGACGCGTCGCCCGCGCGGCACGCAGCGAGCGTCTCGACCGATGGGGATAGGGCCGCCAGAACGGCTGCCGCGTTCTCGAGACCCGCTCTCGCCGCCGCGACGTCGCGCACGTGGTAATACGGCGCTCGTTCTTCCCGATGGCCGGTGTGAACCTCCCGGCTGATCCAGATCAGGCCGAGCTTGGAAACCGGCGCGAACACCGCCGGTCGCGTTCCCACCACCACGTCGTGTTGCCCGCTCAGGATCTGAAGCCACGTGCGGTATCTCGATCGATCGTCACCTCCGAGAAACGCGACGGCTCGATCGGCGAAAGCATCGAGGACCGCGGCCGCGGTCGCGGGGAGGGGTTCGGCTTCCGGAACGAGAACGATCGCTTGCTTTCCGCGTGCCAGGCACGCCGAAACGGCGGCGACGCACGTTTGCGCTTCCTCGGCGGGCAGAGGCCGGAGCCACGACACCCGCCCGGCGTCGAGAAGTCGATCCGCTCCGTATGTGGGCAGCAGTGGCCCTGGCTCGGTGACCTTGGTGCCGGCGGGCCGTCCCGGCCGCGGCGCCGAGTCCGCGAACGCCGCTTCCTCGCCGACCACCCGCGGAGGATGGGTCCGTTCGATGATGGTCGAGAGCGGCGCGATGTAGCGCTCTCGCATCCACTCGAAGAGACGAAGCAGGGGCCGATCGAAGAACCGAACCTGGGAACGGACCTTACGAATCGGCATCAGCCGACCGGCGGGGAGATCCGACCCCGGACCGAGGATCCATCCCTTCACGGTTCGGCCGTGGAACGGGACCGAGACCAAGCTCCCCGTTCCCGCTGCGGGGTCCGAGTCCTCTTCCAGGAGATACGTGAACGGCCGATCGAGCGAGAGCCTCGGAACCGCCACGCACACGTCGACAGGGCCGGAGAGGCGGTCGGGCCAGGAATCCGTCGTTGCTAGAACGCCCGCCGCAGATCGTCGGCCCGGTCGGTCTCCTCCCACGAGAAACCCTTCCGGCCGAAGTGCCCGTAGGCCGCGGTCTCGCGATAGATGGGTCGACGAAGGTTGAGCTGCTCGATGATCGCGGCGGGACGGAAGTCGAATGCTTCGCGAACGACGTCCTCCAGCCGGCGCGGGTCCACCTCGGAGCTTCCGAAGGTATCGAGCGAGAGCGAAACGGGGTGGGCAGTACCGATGGCGTACGCGACCTGGAGCTGGACCCGTTCGGCCAACCCCGCGGCCACGATGTTCTTCGCCACGTAGCGCCCCATGTACGCGGCGGACCGGTCCACCTTGGTCGGGTCCTTGCCCGAGAAGCAGCCTCCACCGTGCGGAGCCATCGAGCCGTACGAATCAACCATGATCTTTCGCCCGGTGAGCCCGGTGTCGGCCTTGGGGCCGCCGATCTCGAACCTGCCGGTCGGGTTTACCAGGATGCGAACGCCCTCGGCGTCCAGCGCCATCTCTCTCAGCACCGGATCGATGACCTCGTCCTTGATGTCGGGGGCCAGCAGGGACTCCACGTCCACGTCTTCCTTGTGCTGGGCCGAGATAACCACGGTGTTGACCCGGACCGGCCGTCGCCCGTTCTCGTATTCGATGGTGACCTGGCTCTTCCCGTCGGGGCGAAGGTACGGAAGGATCGTCGCCTTGCGAACGTCGGCGAGCCGCTTGGCCAGCCGATGGGCGACCGCGATCGGCATGGGCATGAGCTCTTCGGTCTCGGTGCAGGCGTAGCCGATCATCATCCCTTGGTCGCCCGCTCCGACCTCGTCGTACGAGTCGTGATCCCCGCCTCGGGCCTCCAGGGCCTTGTCGACGCCGAGCGCGATGTCGGCCGACTGCTCCTGAATGGCGATCACCACGCCGCACGTGTCCCCGTCGATCCCGAACTTCGCGTCCGTGTAGCCGATCCCGGTGATGGTGTCGCGGACGACCTTGGGGACGTCCACGTAGGTCTCGGTGGTGATCTCCCCCGCCACGATGGCCACGCCCGTGGTGACCAGCGTCTCGCAGGCGACTCGACCCATGGGGTCGTCGGCGAGGATCGCGTCCAGGACCGCGTCCGAGATCTGGTCCGCGAGCTTGTCGGGATGTCCCTCGGTTACGGATTCGGAGGTGAAGAGGTATCGGTTGGGCATAACCGGCGGATTATATATGCCGGGTCTCCGCGCTCAGCAGGGACGCCAGCCGGTCGCAGATCGCCGCGGCGAGCTCGGCCTTGGTCCAGTTGCGCGGCGAGACGTCGTCTCCCTCGCGGGAGAGGATCCCGGCGACGTCGGTATCGGAACCGAATCCCGTGTCCGGCGCTCCCACCCGATTGACCACGATGAGATCCAGGTTCTTCTCGGCCAGCTTGCGACGGCCTTCCGGTTCGAGATCGCCGGTTTCGGCAGCGAAGCCCACCAGCACCTGACGCTCCTTCCTCTTTCCGAGCGTGGCAAGGATGTCGACGGTGCCCTCCAAGACGAGCTGGGGCGGACCTTCCTCCTTCTTGAGCTTGCCGGTGACCGGTTCGCGAACTCGCCAATCGGCAACCGCCGCGGCCATCACCACCGCGTCCGCAGCCGGATAGCGCGAGGAGACTTCCGTTTCCATCTGTTCCGCGGTCTCGACACGAACGACCTCCAGGCCGGCGGGGTCCGGGCGCGAGACGGGACCGGTGATGAGAGTGACGTCGGCCCCCCTGCGAGCCGCTTCCGTCGCCACGGCGAACCCCATCTTTCCGCTGGACCGGTTTCCCAGGAATCGAACTGCGTCGATCGGCTCGAAGGTCGGGCCGGCCGTGACGAGGATTCGGCGTCCTGCCAGATCTCCACCGGCCATCGGCCTGAGCGCGTTCGTGATCGCGTCGAAGATGTCCTTGGGCTCCGCCATTCGGCCAAGGCCCTCGTCTCCCGCGGCGAGCGAACCCTCGCCAGGTCCGACCACCTGGGCTCCCCGCTGTTCGACCAGCGACATGTTCTGCCGCGTGGCGGGGTGATCCCACATGCCGGCGTGCATGGCGGGAGCGAGCACCAGCGGGCAGGTCGCCTCGAGCAAGACGGAGGTCAACAGGTCATCGGCAAGCCCGAGGGCGATGCGGGCGATGACGTTCGCCGTCGCCGGAGCGACCACGGCGACGTCGGCTTGGTGGGCCAACCGGACGTGGAGCACCTCGTCCGTTCGCTCGAACACGTCGGAGTGGACCGGCCGATGGCTGAGCGCGGCGAAGGTCGCCGGCCCGACGAACCGCGTCGCCGCGGGCGTCATGACGACCTGTACCTCGGCGCCGGCCTGAACGAGAAGTCGCAACAGATAGACGGACTTGTAGGCGGCGATTCCGCCGGTCACTCCAAGGAGAACCCGCCGCCCCCGTAGGACGTGATTCTCCGGGTTCATCGGATGGCTACTTGATGCCGGGGGTCTCCAGCCGCTCGAACGCCGTCTTGCCCTCGGCCACTTCCTCGAGGGCGATGGCGAGCGGCTTGGATCGGAGATCGCCCGTCTCGACCAGCGGCGGGACGAATTCGCCGCGTCCCTCGCCGAGCTGGTTGTAATAGGAGTTGATCTCTCTGGCTCGCTTCGCGGCCAGGATCACCAGCGTGTACCGCGAATCCACGCGTTCCAGCAGGTCGTCGATCTTCGGTTCGATCATGTGGATCCTCTCTTCGAAAATGAGAACGAGGTGGGAGTGGGCGCGTTCATGACACGCTCCGTTGTTCGATTATAGCCGCGACCTCGGCCGCCGCCCGGTCGACGTCGTCGTTCACTACCTTGTAGTCGAATGACTCCGCTTCCGCTATCTCCCGTCGCGCCTCCACCAACCGGTTCTCGAGGTCCTCGGGCGTTTCGGTGCGTCGCTGTCTGAGCCGCCTCGCCAGCTCCTCCTCCGAAGGGGGCCGCAGAAAAAACAGGATCGATTGGGGAAGCCGTTCCCGGACCGCAGCGGCGCCTCGGACGTCGATCTCCAGGATCACGTCACGGCCGCGCTCGAGGTCATCGGCGATTGGTGCGGCGAGCGTTCCGTATCGGTTTCCGAAGATCTCGGTCCACTCGAGAAACGCGTCCTCTTCGATCAGCTGCTGGAACGTGGCGGGTGAGACGAACCGGTAGTGCTCGCCGTCGCGCTCACCCGGTCGCGGCGCGCGCGTGGTGCACGAAACGGAAAAGGACAGATCGGGACGCAGCTGACGGAGCCGGGATACAACCGTGCCCTTGCCGACGCCGGAAGGGCCAGAGATGACGAAGAGGTGCCCCGCCGCCCCCTACCTCTTACCGAACTCGGTGAGCAGCGCGTCCTTCTGCTTGGCGCCCAATCCCCGAACGCGGCGGGTGGTCGAGATGTCCAGGCGCTCCATGATCTTTCGGGCGCGCACCTTCCCCACGCCGGGGAGCGATTCGAGGACGGACGAGACCTTCATCTTGCCGACCACGTCGTCGTTCTCCTTGACCAGGACGTCACGCAAGGAGAGCTTCTCCGACTTCAGCTGGTTCTTTACCTCGGCCCGCGCCCTCCGCGCCTCGGCCGCCTTCGCCAAGGCTTCCTTTCGCTGCTCCTCGGTCAGGGTCGGTAAGGGCATGTGGCCTCCTTTGCTTCAAAGTTGATGGGGACCGCGAGAACCCGCGGATTATATGTCCGGCATTTGAAGGCCAGCAATCCAAGAAATGGCGTCATCCAAGCACGAAGTGTCAACGTGTAGATAACAGTCACCCGGATCGCTGAAGGTGGCGCGAACCCGGTGAATCGAAGGGCCGGCTCTCGCGACACAGAGGGCATTCGTCTTGGTCCCACGACGACGCGTCCACCCGCACCAGCGCGCGCAACGGAAACCCGACGCCGGAGGTCGTCCGATCGACCAACGCGGCGACGCCCAGCCGCTCTACCTCGAACTCCCCCAGGAGCTCGAACACCTCGCGGGCCGAGGCTCCGGTCGTCACGACATCCTCCACCACGAGGGCTTTCTCACCTTCGGTCACATGGAACCCGCGGCGCAGCTGCATCCTCCCGTCTTCGCGTTCGGCAAAGAGCGACCGCGCTCCGGCGGCGAGCGCGACGGCGAAGCCGAGCGGGATGGCGCCGACGGCCGGTGCAACCACGACATCGATGTGCGGATACCAGGAGGCCATCGCCCGCGCCACCGCCATGGTCGCCTCGGGCTGTTCGAAGATGCGCGCTTTCTGCACATACAGGTCGGAGTGGCGGCCCGACGAGAGCTTGAAGTGACCTCGGGACACAGCACCATGCGCTTCGAGCAGCCTGAGCGCTTCCTCGGGCGTCATGCCAGTCCGATCTCACGAAGAATGCCGCGGGCTGCGGCCGCAGGGTCGGGCGCCCCCGTGATGGGTCTTCCGACCACGATCAGGTCCGCCCCAAGCTCGAGCGCCTCCCCTGGAGACAGGACGCGGACGTGATCGTTCTCCGGCTGCGAACCGGGACGAATCCCCGGCACGACGAGCGTCATGTCGGCCCCGACGGCCTCGCGGACCGCCCGAACGTCTGCACCGGATGCCACCGCCCCCGTAGCGCCCGCGGTCTTCGCTTCGAAGGCCAGCGAGGCCGGCGACGCCAGCCCCTCTCCCCCCACGCTCGACAGGACCGTGACGGCGACGACGTGCGGGGGTGAGACGCCGCTGGCAGACGCGCCTTCGGCCTCGCCCTCCACCGCTGCCTTCACCATGTCGATGCCGCCGAGCGCGTGCACCGTCAACAGCTCGGCGCCGAGGCGGGCGACGTTTCGGGCCGCGGCGCGCACGGTGGCCGGGATGTCGTGAAGCTTCAGGTCCAAGAACACCGGCGCGTGCGAACGGATCCGCTCGACCACGGATGGTCCGGCCGCGGTGAAGAGCTCGAGGCCGACCTTCACGAACGCCACCAATCCGGCGAGCTCCTCCGCAAGCCGCTCGGCGGCGACGGCGTCGGAGAAGTCAGCCGCCGCGATAAGCGGGTTCGGGCGCATGTTCGGGAACCCTGACCCTTCCCCTCAGCTCCGCCGGACTCGAAAGCCCCTTTCGGCGGAGGAAGTCGGCTATGCCAGCCGCCACCGTGACGACCGCGTCGGGTTTGAAGAAGGTCGCCGTCCCCACCTGCACCGCCCACGCGCCGGCCAGGAAAAACTCCACCGCGTCGCGAGCGGACGCGATGCCGCCGATCCCGATGATCGGCACCTCGGGAAACGCCCGCGCCACCTGATAGACGCACCGGATCGCGATCGGGCGAATGGCCGGACCGGAAAGTCCTCCCGTGACCCCTCCGAGCTTGGGCCGAAACGTGTCGACGTCGATTGCCATGCCCAGCAGCGTGTTGATCACCGAAAGGCCGTGCGCACCTGCCGTGATGCATGCGTCGGCTACCGCGACGATGTCGGTGGTGTCCGCCGTCAACTTGGCGAATACGGGGAGCCTCGTCACCCGGCTGACCGAGGCGATGACCTCGCCCGCCTGGTCGGGATGACACGCGAACACCTGGTTGCGGCGTTCGACGTTCGGACAGGAGATGTTCGCTTCCAGCGCGACTACGCCGGGAAGTTCCGACACGCCCATCGCCACCTGAACGAACTCGTTCACGCTATTGCCGGCGATCGAAACGATCACCGGAATGCCGACCGACGCGATGAACGGTCCATCCTTGGCGAGGAACTCGTCGAGACCGGGGTTCTGGAGCCCGATGGCGTTCAGCATCCCCGAGCTCGTCTCGACCATCCGCGGAATCGGCAGGCCACGCCTGGGTTCCAGCGTCACGCTCTTGGTAACGATGCCGCCGGCGCCTTTGAGGTCGATGAGCTTCGAGAGCTCCTTGCCGGATCCGAAGGTGCCCGACGCGCCCAGCACAGGAGTCGGCAACCGCACCCCATCCAGATCCACGCCGAGTGAGACGCTGCCGTTCATCCCGGCCGCCGGCGCCTCCCGGCTCACGTGCGCCTCGCCGCGACGGGGGGCCGTTCGACGGATTCGCCATCACCAGGAGCGTCTGCGGCGCCGGCCGCGCCGAGCCACCGGTCCCACCAGATGCGCGCTCCGTTGAACACCGGCCCCTCGGTGCAGGCCCGAACGTTCCACCAACCGCCACCCCGCGGACCGATGACAGGGACCACGCACGTCCAGCACACGCCCAGCCCGCAGGCCATCATCTCTTCCACCGCGACCTGGCACGGCACTCGCTGCCGGCGACAGAACTCAGCGACTGCGCGCAGCATCGGGTTCGGGCCACACGCGTAGACCACGTCGGCCTTGGTCCTGGCGATGACGGCGGGAAGTACGTCGGTCACGATTCCGCGGGCGCCCATGGTGCCGTCGTCGGTGGTGATCACGACCGAGTGCGCCAGGCGCCGGCCATCGATCGGTTTGAACACTCGCTCGTGGCTCCGGGCCCCGAGGACCAGGTGGACCTGCGATCCGGCCCCGCGAAGCTCCTCCGCCATGAAGTACAGCGGCGCCGCCCCATAGCCCCCGCCGACCAGTACGCATCTGGCGGGCTTCGGCGGAAGGGGGAAGGGTCGACCGAGCGGGCCGATCACCTCGATGGTGTCATGGCGAGCCAGCGACTCGAGCCAGGCGGTTCCCTTTCCGACCACGTCGTAGACGACTTCGATCGTTCCCGTCCATCCACCTCGCTTGGACGCGCGATGGATCGAAAACGGCCGGCGAAGCAACATCTCGCGGCCATCGGGAACGGCGATCTCGATGAACTGCCCCGGCCTCGCCTCTTCGGCGATCTCCGGCGCGACCACCGTCAACGAACGGTATGCGCCCGAGGCGCGGTTGGATAGGACCTCGCACCGAGCCTGTCTCATCCGGCCGGTTCCTCCACCAGGACGACGGATTCGACCACCATCGACGGCTCTGTTCGAACCGGCGCCGCGTGGTACTCCTGAATCGACCGCGGCGCGGGCCGGCCTCGCCGCAGCGCCTCGATGCCGTGGACGGTCGAGAGCACCCCGGGGATGGTGGTGATGCAAGGAACTCCCATCCGCGCCGCCGCGGTTCGGATGTAGTACCCGTCCGTGCGCGGCCTTCGTCCGAACGGGGTGTTGATCACCAGGTCGACCTGGCCGCTTTGAATCAGCTCCTCGACGTTTGGGCTGCCCTCCGATCGCTTCAACACGGGTGTCGCCGGCACGCCCGATCGGGCAAGGACGGCCCCGGTCCCCCGCGTGGCCAGGATCTCGAACCCCAGCTCGGCCAGGCGCCTCGCGGGGGGGACGATGGCCCGCTTGTCGCGGTTCGCCACGGAGACGAAGGCCCGACCCGAAAGCGGCAGCCTGGACCCCGTTCCCTCATGCGCCTTCGCCAGCGCCACACCCAGATCCTCCGCGATCCCCATGACCTCCCCTGTGGATCGCATCTCTGGCCCGAGCACGGTGTCGACGCCTGGAAAGCGACCGAACGGCAGGACGGCCGCCTTCACCGCCACATGCGGAAGTGATCGGTAGTGGCTCCCGGTCTGGTCGAGCAGCCCCTCTCGCCGCAGCTGCTCCAGCGTCGTCCCGGCCATGGCCCGCGCCGCGATCTTCGCCAGCGGCAGTCCGGTCGCCTTCGCCACGAAAGGAACGGTGCGGGAGGCTCGCGGGTTCGCCTCGAGCACGTACGGCACCTCGTCTCGCACGGCCAGCTGGATATTCAATAGTCCTCGTACCCCGAGCGCCCGCGCGATCCTCGCGGCGATCTCTTCGATCTCGTCGAGCAGGTCGTCCGACAGTGTGGGCGGCGGGATGACGCACGACGAGTCGCCCGAGTGGACGCCCGCCTCCTCGATGTGCTCCATTACCGCGCCGATCAGAACCTCGTCACCGTCGGACACGGCGTCGACGTCCACCTCGATGGCGCCCTCCAGGAATCGGTCCATGAACACCGGGTGTTCGGGGCTGGCCGCTGCCGCCGAGGCGACGAACCGCTCGAGCTCATCGGGGCTGTAGACGATGTCCATCGCCCTCCCGCCGAGGACGTACGAAGGGCGGACCAACAGTGGGTACCCCACGCGGTCGGCAACGTCGGCGGCATCCGTCTGCGACGCCGCCACGCCATGAGCGGGCGACGGAATCCCGAGCTCGCTCAACAGGTGGCCGAACTTCAGGCGGTCCTCCGCCATATCCAGCCGTTCCGGAAGCGTCCCCAGGACGGGGACGCCCTCACGCTCGAGCTCCCGCGCCATCGAGAGCGGGGTCTGGCCGCCCAGCTGCAGGATGACCCCGACGGGCTGCTCGGCCTCGCAGACGGCCAGGACGTCCTCGGCCGTGAGCGGCTCGAAGTACAGCCGGTCGCTGGTGTCGTAATCCGTCGAGACGGTTTCGGGATTCGAGTTCACCATCACCGTCTCGAAACCGGCATCCCGCAGCGCGAAGGCCGCATGGACGCACGCGTAGTCGAACTCGATCCCCTGCCCGATTCGGTTCGGGCCCGCGCCCAGGATCACCACCCGCGGCTTCACGCCGGGACGAACCTCGTTCTCCTGCTCGTAGGTTGAGTAGTAGTACGGCGTCCGGGCCTCGAACTCGCCGGCGCACGTGTCCACGGTTTTGAACACCGGGAGCACGCCCGCGGACCGGCGCGACGCCCGGACCGCTCTCTCGGTCTCACCCACCAGATGGGCGATCCGCCGATCGGACAGCCCCGCCCGCTTCGCCCGCAGCAACGCATGCGGTTCGACTCGTTCGATCGGCACTCCACGAAGCGCCGCCGCCTCTTCGGCAACCATCGCGATCTGGTCGACGAACCACGGATCGATTCGGCTGGCCCGCGCGACCTCGTCAACGGAGTGGCCCGCCCCCAGTGCCTGCTCGACCAGAAGCAGGCGGCGCTCGGTCGGGAGCGCGAGGCGCTCGAGGACCTCGGCGGCCGTTTCGCCGGCCGTCGGCGGGAGCGCGTCCGCTCCCAGGTCGGCGTTCCGCTCGAGCGACCGATACGCCTTTCCCAGCGCCTCGGCGAACGTCCGGCCGATCGCCATAACTTCCCCGACCGATTTCATCTTGGTGGAGAGGGTCGCGTCGGCTCCGTCGAACTTCTCGAACGACCACCGCGGCACCTTCACGGCAACGTAGTCGAGGGCCGGCTCGAAGGCGGCGAGCGTCTCCCCCGTGATCTCGTTGGGGATCTCGTCCAGCCGATAGCCGACGGCGAGCATCGCGGCGATCTTGGCGATGGGAAACCCCGTGGCCTTCGACGCCAGCGCGCTCGACCGCGATACGCGCGGGTTCATCTCGATGAGCACCATCCGGCCGTTCGCCGGGTTCACCGCGAACTGCACGTTGGACCCGCCGGTGTCGACTCCAACCGCACGTATGCAGGCCAGACCGGCATCCCGCATGTGCTGATACTCGCGGTCGGTGAGCGTCTGGACCGGCGCGACGGTGATCGAGTCGCCGGTGTGG
>DASVPT010000024.1:0-13096 GCA_036389535.1 Actinomycetota bacterium | reverse complement strand
CTCGCCGACGGCTACGGCCACTATTCCTTCCTCGGAGAGCGCGACTGCACGCTCCAGCGGCGACACCAGAAGCTGGTCGAGGAAAGCCCGTCCCCCATCGTCGACGAAACGCTCCGAACGCGGATCGGGGAAGCCGCGCTGGCGATCGCCCGAGCCGCGAACTACACGAACGCGGGGACCATCGAGTTCCTGGTCGACGAGGACGCTCGGTTTTACTTCATCGAGATGAACACGCGGCTCCAGGTGGAGCACCCCGTCACCGAATTCGTCGCGGGCCTGGACCTGGTTCGACTTCAGATCCTGGTGGCGCTGGGGGAACCGGTGGAGCTGGCGCCGAGCCTTCGAGGGCACGCCATCGAGTGCCGGATCAACGCCGAGGACCCGTATCGCGACTTCCTGCCCGGGCCGGGGCTGTTCGAGGCGTTCAGCCCGCCCCTCGGTCCGTTCGTTCGCTTCGACGGCGGCGTCGAAGCGGGGCGGCGGGTGGCCGGCGAATACGACTCGCTTATCGGCAAGCTCATCGTGTGGGGCGAGGACCGCGAGCAGGCGAGGCGGCGCATCCTTCGAGCGCTCGACGAGTTCTACGTGGAAGGCGTTCCCACCACCATTCCATTCCACCAATGGATCCTCGACACCGAAGAGTTCCGCCTCGGAAAGATCCACACGCGATGGGTGGAGGAAGCCCTCGCTTCGGCGCCGCTCCAGAAGGACGAATCGACAGAGAGACGCCGGCCGGCGCCTGTCCCGACGGCCGATTCGACCACGAGGGCGGCCACGGGCACCGCTTCGCGCCCTCCGGCCACGTTGCTGGTGGAGGTCAACGGGCGGCGGGTCCCCGTCGCGATCTTCGACGACACCCGGCAGCCGCCTGCGCCACCGGCGTCCTCGGGGCACGGTCACGTGTCCACGACCGCCGGGGACGTGATCACCGCGCCCATGCAGGGGACGATCCTTCAGGTCCTGGTCGAGGTGGGCAAAGACGTCTCCGCGGGCGACACGCTCTGCATCCTGGAGGCGATGAAGATGGAGAACCACGTCACCGCGACGCGGGACGGAACGGTCGTCGAAGTCGCCGTGTCCAAGGGCGACGTCG
Source organism: Actinomycetota bacterium (assembly GCA_036389535.1). Taxonomy (GTDB): domain Bacteria; phylum Actinomycetota; class UBA4738; order UBA4738; family UBA4738; genus JALYGK01. Next base: position 12,003 of record DASVPT010000024.1, on the reverse strand, counting down.
TGGAAACCGGCCAGCCGATCGCGGTGATCGAAGAGGCGGGAGAATAGGTTTCGGCGCGGCCCAATCGCAGGGAGGTGACTGCCACGATGGCGAGGATGGTCGGTTCGATCATCGGCGGAAAGGTAAGGACCGAAGCACCGGGCGGCCGGCTCACCTCCCAGAACCCCGCTCGGCTCGATGAAACCGTCGCTATCGCCGCCCTCGGCGATGCCCAGACGTTCCTCGAGGCATGCCGCGGGGCGCGGGACGCCCAACCAGGGTGGTCGGCGGTTCCGGCCCCCATTCGGGGGGTTGCCGTCCAGCAGCTGGGCCGACTGGTAGAGGAGAACAAGGAAGCACTCGCCCGGCTGATCACCCGCGAGATCGGCAAGCCGATCGTGGAGTCTCGAGGTGAGGTGCAGGAAGTCATCGACACGTGCAACTTCTTCCTCGGGCAAGGCCGTCAGCTGTACGGGCAAACCGTCCCCAGCGAGATGCCGGACAAGCAGCTCTTCACGTTTCGGGTTCCGGTCGGAGTGGCCGCCATCATCACGGCGGGGAACTTCCCGGTTGCCGTTCCGTCCTGGTATCTGGTGCCGGCGCTCGTCTGCGGCAACACCTTCGTGTGGAAGCCGGCCGAGTACACGCCGGCGGTGGCCGACGCCTTCATGCAGCTGTTCCTCCACGCGGGGCTGCCCGAAGGCGTCGTCAACATGGTCCTCACGGACGGGCCGGCGACGTTCTCGGGATTGGAGCTCGCGCTCGGGGCCGGGCTGGTGGACAAGGTCGGGTTCACCGGGTCCAGCGACGTCGGGCGGCGCATCGGTGAGATCTGCGGGTCCCACCTGCAATCTCCGTGCCTCGAGCTCGGAGGGAAGAACCCCCTTCTGGTGATGCCCGACGCCGACCTCGATCTCGCGGTGGAGGGGACGCTGTTCAGCGGGTTCGCGACTGCAGGACAGCGGTGCACGTCGCTGGGCACCGCCATCGTTCATGAATCGGTGCACGACGAGTTCGTCTCGCGTTTGTCCGCCGCGCTGGAGCGAGCCCCCATCGGGGACCCCACCAAGGAAGTGCTGTACGGGCCGATGATCAACGAAAAGTTCGCCAACCGGTTCGAGGAGTGGCTGCAGCTGATCGAATCGCATCACGCGGTTCACGGCTCAACCGCCACCGGGCGAATCACCGCCGAGAATCCTCGCGAGGGATTCGTCGGCGATCCGTCAAGCGGCCTCTACTACCACCCGACGCTGGTGGACGGCGTGACGATGGACGACAAGCTCTATCAGCTGGAGACATTCGGCCCGATCGCGGGCGTGGCGACGTTCGGGACGTTCGACGAGGCGATCGAGCTGGCGAACGGTCACGGGTACGGCTTGGCGTCGTCGATCTACACGAACGACCCGAAGACCGTCTTCCGGTTCCGCGAACGGATCAAGGCGGGGATGCTCTCGATCAACAACTCCACCAGCGGCGCGGAGGCGCACCTGCCATTCGGCGGCAACGGGAAGTCTGGCAACGGCAGCCGGCAGGCCGGGATCTGGGTGCTCGACCAGTTCACCCGGTGGCAGGCCATGAACTGGGATTACGCCGGCAGACTCCAGCGAGCGCAGATCGACGTCTCCGAGGTCAGCGCCGACCCTGCGTTCCGCCTGGCCGACTGGAGCGAAGTCCAGCCTCCGTAACCCTCAGGATGCCGGTTTGCACGTCGGCTTTCCGGCGCCCGTGACCTCGGGCGTGATCGCGTCGCCGCTCCGCCACGCGTTCAGGTACTGGTAAGGGCTGATCTCACCGCGGCGAACCTCCCAGTCCGACGGAGCCGTGGGGTGCGAGATCCCGAAATGAAGGTGCGGCGCGATGCCTCGAGCGTCGCCGGTGTTCCCCACCTCTCCGAGCTTCTGGCCTGCTCGGACCCGCTTTCCGACCTTGATACCCCGGGCGATTTCGCGAAGGTGCGATCCGTAATACCGGACGCCGTCGTCCCCGATGATGGCGACGGATAGTCCGCCGCGTGTCGCCGGATCATCCACCGAGCCGCTCCATCGATCCGTTCTCGATACCCAGTTCACCTTGCCGTCGGTCGGCGCGACGAACGCCGAGCCCGCCGGGGCGAAGATGTCCGTCGCCGGATAGTCGTGGTGGGACGCCCCGTAATGCGCGGCGTCGCTCGGCTGGATCGGGAACTCGTATCGGCACGCGGTCAGGCGGTGCACCTTTCGATGGCCGCTCTGAGCTCGCTTCTTTCTTTCGGAGGGACTCGGAGAGACCAAGGGCGACGATTGGGTTCGGAGCCGGTCGTTTCGGGGCGGCGCGGGGCCGACGTTCGTGCTGGTGCAGGCCGTCAGGACGACGAGCAAGACGACGGTGGATGCGGCTGCGAAACGGTTGCCCGGGGGATTCAAAGATGACAGGGTAGCCACTCGATGCGTACCTGCCCCCAGTGCGGCAACGAAGTCCCCGACGGGAAACACTGCGTTCGATGCGGCGCTCGCCTCCCCGTGTCGGAAGGCGAAAGTTCGCCGGCACCAAGCCGGAGGGGCTTCTCCGCCGCACCGAACGAACGCACCGGCGTCCCCTGGATCATCTCCAGCCTGTACCCGCACCTTCCACGAACAGAGATGCAGGGCTTTCGAATCTCGTTGGTGCTCGGCGTCGCCGTCATCGTGGTCCTCGCCGTCGCCGGACTGTTCCCGGTGGCCCTCATTGCGGCGGCCATCCTTATTCCGCTGATCACGGTGCTGTACCTCTACGACGTCGACCTCTATGAGGACGAGCCGCTTCGGGTCATCGCGTTCACGATGGCGTGGGGCGTGGTGACCGGCATCCTTGTCGGCCTCGTGGCCCGCGCGATGACCCCGTCGGCGGGCGCTGCCCTTGGGGCGACGACCGGCTCTCGCGCCCTCAAAGAAGGGTTGCTCATTCCGATTATCGCTGTGGTCGTCATGCTGGCCGGCCCGCTGATTCTTCTGCCGTACCGGAAGTTCAACGACGTTCTCGACGGGGCGACGTTCGGCGCCGCGTCGGCGGTGTCGTTCGCGGGCGCCCTCGTCATCACTGAGGCTGTCGGCTTCCTCGGCGCGGGACTTCGGCCGATCGGGGCGGTGTGGCCGTGGCTATTTCGGTTGCTGGCGCTCGGTGTGGCCATCCCGATTCTGTACGCGGGCAGCATCGGCAGCGCCTCGGCCGCGTTCTGGCTTCGATACCGGGCTCCCGCGCGCGACCGAAGCGTCCTCGGAGCGCTCGGACATCCCGTCTCGGCCGTCCTGTTGGCGGCGGCTCTGGTGGTGGCCGGCTCCGTGCTGGAAGTGCTGCTTTCGCCCCTGCTGTCGCTGCTATGCCTGATCGTGCTGGACGCGGTGGCGCTGGTCTGGCTCCGGCGGGTGATCCACCTTGGGCTGCTCGAGGAGGCCGCAGAGAAAGAGCTCGGGCCCGAAATTGCCTGCCCGAACTGCGGGCAGGCAACACCGAGCCGCGGCTTCTGCGTGAATTGCGGTGTTTCACTGGTGGCGCTGCCGAAAGCGAGGGCGGGGGCGTCACCCCCGACCGCGGCGGAGACGATGCCGTGAGCGTCCAGCCGCCGTACGCGCAGCCGCCCGGTGGCGGTTCCACTCCACCAACAGCACCCACCGCCGCTCCCGCCCAGAGCCGCATCAGCAGGAACGCGCTCATCGCCATCTTTGCCGGAGTTCTCGCTGGACTGTTGGTCGTGACCTTCGTCCTGGTGAAGATTCGGGGACCCGGGAGAGCCATCGGCACATGCGTCGGGGCGCTGTGCCCGCCGCAACCCGGACCAAAGGGACTCATCTCCCTGGTCCACTGGAGAAGCCCGGCGTTGGGTTACTCGGTGGGATACGACTCCTCGGACTGGCAGGTCCTGGGCCAGGACGACCGAAGCCTCCGGCTTCAGAACACGGTCGGAGACGTGAGCCTGTGGATCGAGGGAGCTCCGGCCTCCCAACTCTCACCACAACAGCTGTTCCAGCAGCGACTCTCCGCGCTCCAGCAGAACATCTCGACCATCTCGGCGGACAACGCACCAGAGGATCGAATCCTTGGCGCGCATATCGGGTTCGTCCCAGCCATCGCCGGAACGTACGGCGGGACCGAACAAGCGACTTCCCAACAGGTCTGGGTGTACGTGATGGCGGCGGCCGACCCGAACGCGAGCATCATCGTATCGGCGGTGAGCGCCGAGCCGGACTTCAAGGATCGCGCCGCGTTTCTCGGCTTCGCCGACGAAGTCCTGAACGAGATCATCTTCCCGTCGGCGGCGGCGTGATGAGACACAGAACCCTCGGCTCTCTCTTCCCGGCCGGTCTGGCCCTGGCCGTCCTGATGGCCACGACCTCCGGGGTGCCGCGCGTGTTCCGCCCCACCGAACCGAACGGCGCGCCGCCGACGTTGCGCGCTCCCCGAATGGTGACCGAAACGAGCCGCGATCAGCATCTGCGGTTCGGACTCAACCTCGCGGTGAGGCAGCGCGCTCTCGACGCGTACCTGTCCCGGCTCTACGACCCGTCGTCCTCGACATATCGCCGGTTCATCGACGCCAAGACGTTCGGGACGCGATTCGGTCTTTCCAGTGAGGCATTGTCCCTGGTCACTCAACGGTTGCGTGACGCCGGTTTCGCCGTCAGGTCGTTTCCTCAGCACACCTCGCTCGACGTCGAAGGGACCGTTGGTCAGGTCGAGGACTTCTTCGATACCCGGATCGCCAACTTCGTCGATGTATCCGGCGATCGGTTCCACGCACCGCTCGCCGATCCGGTCATTCCGGAGGATCTCAAGGCCTCGGTGGCCGCCGTCACCGGACTGTCCAGTCGCGCCCGTTCGAAGCCGGCGGACATCCCCGCCGACGGCCTGAAGCCGACCGACCTGGCCACCGCCTACAACATCAAGCCGCTGTGGGATCTCGGCTATACCGGCGAAGGCCAAACGGTGGCGATCTTTTCCCAGTTCACGTTCGACGATTCGGACATGGCGGGGTTCGACCAGACGTTCAACACGCAAGGCCCGGCGCCAGAGCACATCGCGGTGAATGGCGGCACGACGGAGAAAGACCTCGAGGTCAATCTCGACATCGACACCGTAAGAGCCGTCGCCCCGAAAGCCCAGATGCTGGTGTACGAGATCCCCGACTTTCCGGGTGGAGAGCCCCAGAGCTACGCCGAGTTCGAATCCGCGTTCGCCCAGGGAGTCGCCACCGTCGTGAATCAGGTCGTCGCCGACCACCGCGCGCAGATCCTTTCCATCAGCTACGGCACGTGTGACGTGCCGGACGCGGGAGGCGCGGCGTGGCTTCCTGCGGCCGATCGTCTGGCGGGAGAGACCGCGCTGAAGGCCGCGGCGGCCGCGGGCATCAACGTCTTCGTCTCGGCCGGCGACGGCGCCGCCTACACATGCCAGCACTGGTTGCCCAAGGACCTCCGGGTCACCGCCGCGTGGCCGGGCGACAGCCCGTGGGTGATCTCAGTAGGAGGGACGTACCTGCGGGTTCGCCAGGACGCCAGCTACTTGGACGAGGCGGGATGGGGCAATCCCCTCTCGCGCTGGGGAACCGGCGGCGGGCTCAACCCTCAGGACGCGCGGCCAAGCTGGCAGCAAGGTCCTGGCGTGGCGAACGCCGCTTCGAACGGCCGTCGTCAGTTCCCCGACGTCGCGGCGGCGGGCGATAGCGGAAGCGGGTATCAGGTCTTCTTCCAGGGCCGCCTCCACCGGGTGGGAGGGACCAGCGGCTCCGCGCCGTTCTGGGCGGGCGTGATGGCGCTCGTTCAGCAGACCGCGGCAAACCAGGGCATCAAGAAGCTCGGGTTTGCCAGCCCCATGCTGTACGACCTCGCTGCGAACCCACCCTCCGAGGCGCCGTTCCACGACGTCACGAAGGGAAGCAATCTGTACTACAGCTGCACGGCCGGGTGGGACTACGCCACCGGGCTTGGTTCCCCCGATGCGTTCAATCTGGCCCGCGCCGCGGTGACGTACCTCAAGTCACACCCGCCGCAGTAAGTAGCGCGGCGGAGCGGAGGGCTTCCTTCGTCCGCAGCCCGCCGCTTCGAAGGCAGCCTTGGCGTCGGTGCTTTCTAGTCGCCCAGCGCCAGCGTCAGGATCAGCGGCTCGCCGAAATCAACGGGCTGTCCGTTGATCGAAACCACCGCTTCCAATTGCACCGGCTCGAAGGGTCCGCCGTGAATGGTGAGCGACACGCATTCGCGCGGCTCGCCCTCGATCGAAGTGCAGTTCGGAGTTCCCTGGAGCTCCCACGCATGCGGGTCGATGACCGCCTGCCCGGTGTCCGCCTCGAGGAGATCGACCTGAACAGCCGTCCCGGCGGGTGCGTTCCCGATGGCGAGCCAGATGGCGAACTGTTCGGCTTGCGCGGGTTGCGTTTTACCGGGGTCGACGCAGCTACTGTCCGCCTGAGAGATCGACCCGCAGAACGCCTGCTGGACGGCGATGGAGCCGCCTTGGTCGGGTTGAGGTGCCTCGCTGGGAGCAGTGCTGGGCGGCGCGCTTGGCGGAGGCGCGGACGGCGCTGCCGGACTCGAGGCCGGGGCCGCCGGTGGCAGGACCACAGGCGCAGGCTTCGGCTTGAGCACCGTGAAGTACAGGATCAGCCCGAGGACCAGGATCGCGCCGAATCCCGCGAGGCCATACCAGAGCGCCGGGAAGCCGCGCTTTGGACCACTCGGTGGCGGCGTCCCTCCGGTCGGGTACATGGGGGGAGGCATCCCACCCGGCGGCGGAGCGCCGTATCCGGCCTGCGTCACCGGCATCTGGCCGGTCGGCTGAGGCGGCATCCCCTGGGTCGGCGGCTGGGGGGCCGACTGCATCGGCTGCTGGGGCTGCGTTGGTTGGGGCGGGGTCTGCTGCGCGAATTGCTGCGTGGGAGGCGCCCCTTGCGCCGGCGGAGCTGGCTGCGCGGGTTGCGCCGGGGGACCCTGCGCCGCGGTCAGCGCCTGGCCGCAATTGAAGCAAGCCGTCCGGGCTGCGTCGTTCTGAGTGCCGCAGTTCGGGCAGATCATTCCTCGCTCCTTTTCGACATCCGAACCGTCTTCTCTCTGACCCGGCTCATGCGGCGGTCCTCCGCCGGGAAGCCTGCTCGAGCACTTGATTGAGCTCTCCCCGGGTTTGGGCCAGACGCTCGCGATAGACGTCCTCCTCGAGCCATTGGCGAGCCGGCACCCGGTCCGTCCTCCGGTGATGCTTCCTGAACGCGAGCTCGACGGCCGTCGAGTAGAGGCGGCGGCGAGGTCCGAAGTCCGGGCCGCCCGTGTAGATCGCGCGCGTCATGACGCCGAAGCGGCGAAAGGGGTTGGTGACGATGTCGTATTCATCTTCGGTGATCGAACGCCCCACCTCTTCGTGGAGCTCCCGCCCGACGATCTCGCCCTCGCGATAGAGAGCCCACGCGGCAAGCACCGCGAGCGCGACGAGCCCGAAGTACGTCGGGATCTCGGCCAGGACCCCCGAGAGCGAGCTTCCGGACGCGGCGCTCGGTGTCCCGGCGAACCACCACGGGAGGTAGTCGTGGAGGATGGCCAGGCCGAACGCCAACGCGCTTCCGATCAGCGCCCCGACCACCAGGCCGCCCACCGCTCCTCGGCGGAAAGCCGCGACGACCAGCCCGATGACCGCGCCGTACAGGACGTGGTTCAGGCCAGCCACCATCGTGGTGAACAGCGACGCCGAGGCGTCGCCTCCCAATGGCTGCGTCGAGAGGATGGCGATGAAGTTTGCCGCCAGCCCGAATCCCACGCCGACGACGGCGCCGTAGATCAGTCCGTCCAAAAGGTCATCGATCTCATATCTCACGAGGAGAATCGTGACGAGCACCGCCGCACCCGTCGCCAGCTCGGCGATCAATGGTGTCCACGGCGACAGCCGCGACTTCGGCACCACCGATTGCGCCGCGAGGCTTGATGGGACGCCGGCCGCCTTCTCGATGATGAAGGCAACGAGCGGCGCGACGATCGCTCCGAGGCCGAGGGCGATGGCGAGCAATCGTCCGGGTTCCTTCTCGTACCGGTCGAGCCAGTAGATCACCGCCAACAGCGCCGCGGCCGGAAGAACGGCAAAGACCAGGGCCGACCCAAGGTTCCCGGGCTGCATCAGCGCACTCCTTTCCTAGGCGAGACGGCCGGAAGCGTAGGTCGGGGGGTTGGGCCGGTCAAGGGGCGAATCACGGTTTGCTCCGGCGTTCATGACTCGACCCGGGTCAGAACGCCCGGGTGCTCAGGCTCTCCCAAATGTTCAGCCCCTCCGCGGTGTCGGGATAGCCTCGGGATCCGAACATCACCGCGAACACCAGCCCGCCATCGTCGGCGGGCGCACCCGCCGCCACCGCCTCCCCTCCCGCGAAGCCGTAGCGGCGCACCCGCGCTCCGTCCAGCCCCATGAAGTACGCCGAGAAGTAACTCTGGTCCTGGCGCAGGAAGTAGGGGTCGTAGGGGCCCGGGAGGAGGCCGTTGCCGAAGTTGTTCATCAGGGCGTCGAGCCACCCATCGAGGTCGCTGGCGGACCCCTTCGACTCGACGTTCAGCCGGAAGAAATACAGGCCGTGCGAGCCGTCCTCGCTCACGTAGCCATCGACGAGCCCGGGGAAGGTGTTCGCAGACGGAGCGCGAACCCACTCGGCGGGCCGGCACGCGGCGACCCCCATGTCGCGAAGCCACGCGGCGCCCGGCCGGCCGAAGTCGACCTCCTTTTGACTGGTCTTGATGAGCTCGCCGTTGACGTACACCTCGACCTTGTACTTGCCCTCGCCGAGACACGTGACCGGAGTCGTGTAGTACAGGTAGCTCTGGTCGTCGTAGTACCCGTTGGTGGCGTCCCCCGCCACCGATCCGAGGTAGCCCGCGGTTCGAACGCCCGAGACTTCGGAGATGACGCCCCAGCCGAGCCCGCCCGAGTCGAAGTACCACTCGATCGACAGCTTGTCGCGGTTGGGATCGAAGCCCCGGAACTCGAGGTCCGCGACCTGGACGTCGCTCGGGTACACGTCCACTCGCATGTTGCGGAGCGTCACCGGCCGCCGCACCGGCGGTGGATCGACCCGATCGAGCGCCACCGACCGGACGATCAGCTCCTTGATGGCTTGAACGTCACGGCCAAGTCGAGGCCTGGCCCGGAGGACCTGCTCGAGGTCGGTGAGCGCCGAGTTCGCCAGGTTATTGACGAAATACGAATCGGAAGGGCGGAGCGTCTTCTTCTCGACGTCGCTGTACAGCAGGCGCTCGATGGCCTCGACATAGGCCGCCCGGGCGTCTTCGAACCGACCCAGGCTGAGCAGCGCGGCGCCCAGGTTCAGCCGGGACACCGGCTCGTTGGGGTTGGTGTCGATGGCTTCCTGCGTCGTCGCGATCGAGTCCTTGATGGGGCCGTCGTCGTTCGTCTTAAGCCCCAGCGACAGCTGGTTGAACCCAAGGTCGGTGAGGAGGTTGTAGCTGTCCAGCCCGAGACTTCGGGCAGTCAGCTCATCTTCGATGGAGGTCTTGAGGGCGGCCGACGTGGTGAGGCTGCGATAGCCCCCGGTCTGGGGTGAGCTCTCGGAAAACACCACGTCGGCCCGGGATTCGTACGCCCTGGCAAAGCTGGGGCGAAGCTCGATGGCCCGGCTGAAGTGCCGCCTGGCTTGCTCGTACCCCGCCCGGTCCGATGCCGAATCGAAGGCCACGGTCCCGCGGGCGAACTCGGTCGCCGCCAGCGGTGGCGCTCGATGCGGAACTCTGACCGCTGTGACGAGCGCCCAGAGGACGCCGATGCCAACCAGAACGGCGCCAACCACGGCGAACAGCTGCTTCTGGGCGATCTGAACGGTCAACGCCAGACCGAAGAGGTAGACCGCCACCGCGAGGAGCGTCACCACCGCCGTGTAGGTGGCGACTCGCCCGTCCCACGCGGAGCTCTCTTCGTTCGCGGCATCCTGCAGCGCCTGCAGCCGGACTCCCTCCCCTTCGGACTGGGCGAAGAACCGCTGAGGGAAGGTCGGGTCCTGGTCCGGCCCGTTCGAGCCGGCGGCGGTCAGTGGCACGAGCGGCGGATCGACCCTCTTCGGAACGTTTTCCTTGACGTCGGCCAGGTCCTGAAACTGCTCGAGCTGAAGCTCCAGCCCCAGCTCCTTGGCGTTGGGAGAGAAGACGTTCTCCTGAAGGGCGTTCGACGCCTTTCGGCGATCCACCTCGGACGCCATGAAGGTCTCGTACTGCGCGAGCGCGCGCTGCTGCGAGTCGAGGAACGCCGCGACCGACCGGACTCCCAGGCGTTGGGCGTCGGCCTGTGCGTTCTCCCCACGTTGCGACGCCGAAACCAGCAGATATCCGACCACCGCACCCGCGAGCGTGGTGAGGACGATCCCGATGGTCAGCCACCGCGTGAGCGGGTCCTTGAGATCGTCGGGCGAAGGGAGGTCTGCGGCCATGCGTTCGCTTCGTTCGCTACAGGATGCCCAGAACGATGAACAACAACAGGCCGACCGAGGCCACACCGCCGCCGATCAGCCCGAACGTCGTTCCCCGCGGCAGCTCCGTCAGCTGCGCCAGGGTCAAGAAGAACAGCGCGACCACGAAGATCGCCCCAACCCCAACCGATTGGAGCGCTTGCCGGTGGCGGCTCGCCGCCTCGGCGGAAAGGGCGACCGGTCGTAGCTCGGCCAACCTCGCGTCTTGATCCGCGAGCTCTCGGAGGGCCGTCGCCCGGCTGTAGCTGACCGTTGCCTTGTTCTCATCCACGGCGGGGTACGCGCCAAGGAAGAACTGTTCGACCTCGCGCCGGAGGCCGGCCTCCCCGTTGGCCCGAACCTGGAGCCCCTTCGCCAGGTCGGGATTGCTCTTCTTCACTTTCTTGGCGTCGTCGCGATACCGGTTCTCGAGCCAGACGTGCTCTTGAAACGAAGCGAGCAGGCGGATGTCCTGGTTGACGGCGTTTTGATGTCGGGCCAGGATCTGCTGCTGCTCGGCAAGCTCCTGTGTGGCCAGCTGATTCAAATCGGAAGCATCGCTGGAGACGATTGAGGCGCGCCACGCAACGATGGCACCCAGCATCGAGACGATCGCAATGGCGATACCGGTGCGGAACCGAAGCGTGTCTCGCTTCTCGCGGTTCTTTTCGGATTCGCCTGCAGCTGCTGCGGGCGTTGGTTCGATGGATTCGGTGTCGCTCAATTCGCTATCTGGGTCGACGGAGAGGCGAACCGTACGGCCGAGCCCTGATGCCGTAAATAGTCAAAAAGAGCCAAACGACGAAGCTCGATCAGCGGCGCGCCGGCTGACCCCAACCGTCGCGGCCCGTCAACGAGACTCCCGTGCTTTTCAATCCGTAGTTGCGGTTGACGCTCACCATGAGCGCGGTGAGCGGTTCGATGACCCGGGCCATCGAGAGCACGCCGGCGTCGACCCAGCGAAGGTTCGGAATCTTTGCCACCAGTCCGCCGACCCGCGCCTTCGCGTCGCCGTCGGCGCCGCAGAGCAATACATCGCCTACCAGCGGATGTTCGAGCGATTGGAGCGGTTCGGCGGATACGGTGTGGAACCCGGACACGAGCTGGACGGTCTTCGGAAGCAGCGCCTTCGCCTGTTCGGCGGCCGAACCCTCCCACGGGCGGACCACCTGCCAGGGAAGCCTCCCCACGGCCGTGGCCAGGGGCGTCGTGGTGTCGACGACGAGTGCGTCCGAGCGAAGAGACGAGGCGATGGAGCGGTAAATCTCGGCCTGGCCCGCGTATGGAACGGTGACGAACACGATCTCCGAGGCCGCGGCGGCGTCGTCGTTCGCGGCACCGCTGATCTCGCCTCGGCTTCCCGACCCCGCGCCAAGCTCCAGGATGTCGCGCGCCCGGTCGGCGGCCTGGCGCGCTCGCTCCTCGGCCCGCGACCCGATGATGATCTGTTCGCCGGCCACCGCCAGCCGAAGAGCCAGTCCGAAACCCTCGTCGCCCGTGCCGCCGATGATCGCGATGCTCACCCGGGCTAACCTCCGCCGCCGAGCTCGTCGATCTCTTCGTCGTCCACCGGCATGGAGTGCACGCCT
>DASVPT010000023.1:0-2520 GCA_036389535.1 Actinomycetota bacterium | reverse complement strand
GTTCCTCGCTCGCGCGGTGAACCGCCCGCATCACGCGTATCTGTTCACCGGACCCGAGGGGTCGGGCAAGCGCATCGGGATGCGGGCCCTGGCGGCGGCGTTGCTCTGCTCGCATGGAGGATGCGGCGAATGCCGAGACTGCCGGTTGGCCATCGGCGAACGACACCCGAACATGCTGGTGCTCGAGCCAACCGGCCCCGACATCCTGGTGGGCAAGGACGGCTCCGACCCGAACACCGCGAGATGGTTCGTCTCCCGCGCCTACCTCACGCCGCCCGAACCCGGCCGGAAGGTGATGGTCGTGGTCCAGGCTGATCGGCTTCGAATCGAGGCGGCCGACGTATTGCTCAAGGTCCTCGAGGAGCCACCTCGGGACACGGTCTTCGTGCTTCTGTCGGCGCGCCCGGACGACCTCCCCGAAACCATTCGGTCGCGGTGCCAGGACATTTCCTTCCCCCCGCTTCCCGAGGAATTCGTGGTCGAGGTCCTCACTCGCGAAGGCGTTGACGAGACCCGGGCGAAGCTCGCCGCTCGGCTCGCGGGCGGGAACGTGGGGCGAGCGAGGCGGCTGGCCCGCGACGACAAAGAGCTGGCGTTTCGCGATGCGGCTCTGGCGGCCGCCCGCCAGGCCGGGGAGGGCCGCGGTGCCGCGCTTCGAAGCGCCGAAGAGCTCATGTCCGCGGCGAAGGCGTTTCGGAACTCACTCGACACAGAGCTTCAGGCGCAGCTGGAGCCTTTTCTGGACGAGCGCGGGAGGCCGCAGGAGCCGTTTCGCGCTGTCGTCCGGCGAATCACCGATCAACACGAGCGCAGGCTCCGCCGGGCCGAGCGGGAGTTCCTCGACCTGGCGCTGATGTCGCTCGCGGCCTATTTCCGCGACGTCGCCGCCGCGGCCTCAGGTGCGGCGACCGACGTGCTGATCAACATCGACCTGCCCGTCTCCGATGACGTCGAGCGCTGGTCGGCCGCCGACGCGGCCCTCGCCATGGGAGCGGTCGAGGAGACGCGGGCCGACCTGGCCGACGAGACGAACCTCAACGCGCGATTAGTGCTGGAGCGGCTCTTCCTCCGCCTCAGCGAACGCACGAGCGCCGGCGCTGGAGCTGTCGTTCGCTGACCCGCTCGTCAGTGACAGGCCGTTGAGCCCGAGTCGGTGAACGTTCCGCCGGCTTCTGGAACGAACCGCCACGAATAGCTCGAGGCCTGCAGCCGAACCATCAGGATTCCGAACTGCGTGCCGTTCCTGACCTCGCTGTTCGGCTGCGCGGTCGACGGGTTGTAGTGCGTCGCACCGCCGGTTCCGACCACAAACTCGCGGACTCCGTTGGCGGCATCGGCGGCGCCCGTCTTGTTTTGCGGCGCGAAGCGCTCGTAATTGTGGTCGTGGCCTACAAGGACGAGATCGGCTCCGGCGTCGTAGAGCGAATCCCAAAACGGCGCGAGGCCCGCGTCGCTGCCGTGTGGGCCCGATGACCACCGGGGCTGGTGCCAGTAGGCAAGGGTGCACGTCTTCGTGCTTGCCGCGAGGTCGCTCTTCAGCCATGTGACCTGCGCCGAGGCCGCGTCGTGGGCGATGTTCGCGTTCAGCGCGATGAGGTGCCACGCACCGAGGTCGTAGCTGTAGTAGCCCAGCGTGGGATCGCCCGCGGCGGCGCCGAAGTACTGGAAGTACCCGGAGGCGTTCGAGGTTCCGTATTCGTGATTCCCCACCGCCGGGTGCGTGATGCTCTTCACCCTTCCCCATGTCGGGTCGTACGACAGGAGATAGTCGTTGTAGTCACCGGAGTCGTACTGCGTGTCGCCGAGCGGAAGAACGGCGTCGAACCCGGCATTCACCAGACTGTTCGACGTGTACTTCTGATGGCAGGACGACGTGGTTCCGTTTCCCGAGTTGAACGAGGAGCTGCCCGGGTCACACGCGATGTCTCCCGCCGCGGCGATCACGGGGTAGGAGGGCGAGCCCGCAGTGGTGATCGAGGCCTTCGCCGACTTCGTGGAACGGTTGTTGGCGGCATCGAAGGCGTCGACCTGGTAGTCGTACGCCGTTCCGGGCGCGACCGTCGTGTCGTTGTAGGCCAGCGTGCTCGAAGGCACCGTCGCGATCTCCGTTCCGTTCCGATAGAGCGTGTAGCCCGTCACGCCGCCGGGAGAAGCCGCCCAACTCACGTTCACCCAGTTGAAGTCGACGGCGCTCGCAGACACACCGGTCGGGGCGGGCGGCGCCGCCGTATCGGCGCCGGTCTCCACGACGAGCTGCGGTGCGTTCGTCCCCTCCTTGCTCGAGAAGCGGATCCGCGTCGTGCTCCGCGTGATGAGCCCGAAGCTGTAGGTGCCGTTTCCAGCGACCACGGACGTCACGTCCACTTGGGTCCAGGACGAGCCCCGGATCGAGCCGGATTTGCCCAGGACCGGGGATGAGAAGGCCGGCGCGTTGTTGTAGGTGATGCCCGTCTCGCCCCACGTCGTGTCGGAGACGGATCGGACCTTGTAACCATCGCTGGAGCCATCGACCGCGTACAG